>NZ_JBSEYU010000006.1:0-177494 GCF_053627955.1 Micrococcus sp. 093350064-1 | reverse complement strand
CCCCTGACCACGGAGCAAGAGACCGTGATGAGCACGGAGGTGATGCCGACCCTGCAGACCTGACAGGTACAAGCCCCCTACAACCTCGAAGACGGTTACACCACTTCCAGGGACTTGACCGGCGCGCGAGGAGATGAACGCGACCTTCCGCGGTGACTACGGAAAGCTGCGCGCCGATGCGAGCACTACAGCGTGGGTGGGTGGCCGTCTCGCCGGAGCCATCATGGTGGTCACCCACTCGATCTGGGACGAACACCTCACTGGTCCGTTCATCATCGACCTCTTCATTGATCCCCACGCACGCGGGAAGGGGATCGGGCGGGCTCTGGTCCAACACGCCATCGCAACCTGCTGCGACGCCGGTGACCACACTCTGAGTCTGCGCTTCGGACAGGGCACCTCCGATGCGGCCATGAGGATCTACCAGCGGCTCGGATTTCGCCCCGTGGGATAGGCAGATTCGGTCGTTAGTGACGAGGGGCCCTGCCATGCGCCGTGTGCGCCACCTCCGGCCCTGCCCCCCGCCGCACGGCCCGCCACAACCAACCCGCCAGAGCGGCAGCCGCCCGTACGTTTCGGGCGATCCCCGGGACCCGCGGGGGCGCCCACCTGGACACCCAGTGTCACCCCGGCCGGATCCCGCCCGATATGCGAAGAGTTCCCCGCGCGTCGTGGGGAACTTTGCCTGCATCTCGACAGCAAAGGCCCTTGCCCACCGATCCGCGTCGTGACACAGTTCACCCCATGATGCAGCAGCAGTGACCCCGTGGGTCGGACGACCCACCACCGGCCTCCCCGCGCGCCCGTCTCGAGCACGGCTCGACGGGCGCCTCTGCGCCCACCCCTTTCTTCAGAAAGCAGTCACCGCATGCCTGACATCATCGAATTCCCCCTGCCCGCCTCGTCGGACGACCCCCACTGGCGGGCCTACTGCCACCTCGGAGACGAGTACAACCACGAGCTGATCGGCACGACCGAGTGGGACGAGACCCCCAGGGACGCGCTCATCCAGGCCGCCGCCGAGACCGACCACACGCAGCGCCGCTACCTGGCGTACGTCGACGGCGAGGCGGTCGGCTACGCCCGCGTCCTGATCAACCACGTCGACGACCCTGACGCGGCCGCCCTCAACGTCTACATCCACCCGCGGCACCGCGGACGCGGCCACGGCCGCGCACTGGCCGAGCGGCTCGTCCTGGACACCGCCGGCCTCACCCGTTTCGAGACCTGGCCGCTGACGCCGCGGCCGGTGGCCGGGCAACGGACGCTCACCCCGCCCAACGGCGCCGGTGCGGTGCCCGCCGAGCATCCGGGTGTGCGTCTCGCCCAGTCCTACGGCTTCGCGCTCGTCCAGACCGAGCGGGTGAGCCGGTATGACTTCGCCGATCCCGGGATCGACCCCGCCGTCGCCCTGGCCGAGGCCGAAGGCGTCTCGTCGGACTACGAGCTCCACGCCTGGGAGGGCGCGGCCGACGCGTCCCTGCAGGACGACGTCGCCGTCCTCAAGGCCCGCATGGCCACGGACGTGCCGTCCGGGGAACGCACCGTGGTGGAGCAGGTCTGGGATGCGGCCCGCGTGCGTCGCATGGACGAGCAGATCCTCACGACCGGGCGGCTCTTCCGCGCGGTGGCGCGGCACCGTGCCACCGGTCGGATCGTCGCCCTGAGCGAGCTGGTGGCGCCCCGCTCGCGCCCGGACGGGCTGATCGACCAGTGGGACACCATCGTGCTGCCCGAGCACCGCGGCCGCCGCCTCGGCATGCGCGTGAAGGCGGCGAACCTCATCGCCGTCCGCGACGCGCTGCCCGGGGCCCGCGCGATCATCACGTGGAACGCCGAGGAGAACCGGCACATGCTCGACGTCAACGAGGCACTGGGCTTCCGGCCGGTGCTGGTCGAGGCCTCCATGGAGGCGCCGGCACCGCTGCGACGTCGCTGACGGCCCGCGCCCCTTGGTGCCGCCTCACCCCCGCTCGAGCGTCCGCTGGGCCGCCTCCCGCACCGCCCGCGTGAGCCGCACCAGGCGCGTCACGGGCAGTGTGGCCGCCTGCCAGTACAGGGGCACGAGGACGTCGTCGAGCCCGGGCACGCGGACCAGCCGGCCGGCGCGCACGTCCTCGACGGCCTGGGCGTCCACGAGCATCCCCCACCCCAGGCCGGCCCGGACGGACCGGTGGAACCCGTCGAACGACGGCGCCAGGTGCGTGGGCGGGGCGACGTCCAGCCCGGCGCCGCTCAGCGCGAGGCGCTGCAGGTCGTCCTTCGCGTTGTAGCGCATCATGGGCATCGCGCCGAGGTCGACGACGTCGCCCGCCGCGTGCCGGGCGCGCAGGGCGGGCGAGGCGAGCGGGACGTAGCGCATGCTCCCCAGCGGCTCCGCCGCACACCCCTGCACCGGCTGCGGCTCCGTGGTGACGGCGGCCAGCACCTCGCCCCGGCGCAGCAGCCGGGCGCTGTGGTCCTGGTCCTCGACGTGCAGGTCCAGGACCGTGTCGTCCCAGTCGGCGGCCTCGGCCAGGACGGGCCCGAACCACGTGCCCAGCACGTCGGCGGGCACGGCCAGGGAGGTGACGCTGCGCCCGGCCGCCGTGCGGCCCAGCCCGGCCCACGCCTCCTGTTCGAGCACCCGCATGTGCCGGGCCACGCGCACCAGGCCGACGCCGGCCTCAGTCGGCTCGCAGGGTGTGCCGCGCCGGAGCAGCACCTGGCCCACCTCCCGCTCCAGGGCGCGGATGCGCTGGCTGACCGCCGAGGCGCTGACGCCGAGCTCGTACGCGGCCGCCTCGAACGAGCCCTCGTCCGCGATCGCACGCAGCGCCTGCAGCTGATCAAGGTTCATGAAGCAGAGCTTAGGCACCTGCAGTTCTCTTCGTTTGGCTCAGGCCCGGCCGGGCCCTAGCGTCCTCACCCATGTGGACCCTCGCCGGCACCGGCCTGCTCACCGGACTCGCCCTCATCGTCGCCATCGGCGCCCAGAACGCCTTCGTGCTCCGCCAGGGCGTGCGCCGGGAGCATGTGGGCGCCGTCGTGCTGGTGTGCATGGCCTCGGACGCCGTGCTGATCCTGGCCGGGACCGCCGGGGTGGGTGCGCTCGTGCAGGCCGTGCCGTGGCTGCTCGAGGTGCTGCGCTGGGGCGGCGCCCTGTACCTGCTCTGGTTCGCGGTCTCCTCCCTGCGTGCCGCGCTGCGCCCGCAGGGGCTCGTCGCCGAGCAGGCGCCGCGCACCGCGGGTTCGGTCATCGCCACCACGCTCGCGCTGACCTGGCTCAACCCGCACGTCTACCTGGACACCGTGGTGCTGCTGGGCAGCCTCGCCAACCAGCACGGTCCCGACGCGCGGTGGGTCTTCGCCGCCGGCGCCGTCGCCGCCTCGGTCCTGTGGTTCACCGCGCTCGGCTACGGCGCACGCCTGCTGGCCCGGGTGCTCGCCGACCCGAAGGCGTGGCGCGTGGTGGACGTGGTGATCGCGGTGGTCATGGCGGTGCTCGCGGTCCGGCTCATCGCCGGTTCCGGCGTGTGGGGGTGAGCCGACAGACGCCGGTTCTGGCGTCGGGCTGAATCAAGGTCGCTCAACGTCGACCCGCCAGAGCTGGGCTCGTGCGGCCTCCGCGAACAGGGGTGCACCGCACGGCACCAGCCGCTCAAGGACGTCCCTGACGGTCAACGGAGGATTCCGTGTCGCGCCCGCTTGGGCTGCGAGGGCCGTCATCACTCGAGCCGGGTCCAGGTCGAGCTGGTTCATGAAAAACTCATCCGGACTCTGCACCTCGATGTCGAAGGACTCAACGACCTCCCGCGGGAAGTCCTTCAGATTCGCCGTGACGATCAGGTCAGCACGTCCCTGGATCGCGGCGGCGACCACATGCCGATCATCGGGGTCCGGAAGATCAATCCCGGGCACGAGCTGCTCCCACCCCTCGACCCGCGCGTCGTCGAAGGCGGCGTCCATGACCCCGGCACGGTGACGCGCCGCCCCCGACGCACGCATGTCTGGATGCATCGCTTCCAGTGCGCGCACCGTCTCGTCGAGGATCCGCCCGCTCCATACCGGCCGATAGAGGCCCGCCTCGGCCAGATGCAGCAAGGTGTCCGCTTGGGCGATGGGCACGAGGACGCACGCGTCGAGCACCGCGCTGAAGCGCGCCACTACCCGCGCTCACCCCGGAGGTCGGCGCGAGCCTGACGCAACGCCTCGCGGTAGGACTCCGCCTTCTGGTCGTAGAGCCCCGCAGACGAGGCCTCCCCTACGAGGTCGCTCAGCGAGGCACGCCGCTCCCCGCGCTTCCGCTGCTGATAGGACACGACGTCTTGGAGCCGGATGCGTCGGTGCCGACCACCGGTCGTCCTCTCGTACGGCAACGCGCCCTCCTCGAGCAGCCTCACCAGCGTGGGACGACTGATGCCGAGGAAGTTCGCCGCCTCCTGTGTCGTGAGCAGCTGGTCGACGGGTGCCACCGTGATGGCCTTGCCCACCCGCATCGCCTCGACGACGTCCCGCAGGACGTTGAAAGCCTCTGGCGGCAGGGGGACCTTCTGCCCATCAGGGCCGACCAGGGCGGCCGGCTGCGTCAGGCCGTCGAGGAACCTGCCGACGTCGAGCATCTCCTCGAGGTCCGTCGGCGGCAGCACCGTGTGCTTGTCATTCACCGTCGCAGTCATGGAACAAGACTACCCGCGAAAACGAAAAATTCGCAGTTTCCTCTCGCGTCCGCTTCCCCGCTCCGGGGCGCTGCGTCAACCGCGCGCGTAGGCGAGCGACTCCTCGATGATCCCGACGACGACGGCCAGCTCTGCCTCGTCCCGCGGACCGTAGAGCATCCACTCCGTGCCGAAGTCCGCGTAGCCATGCGGTTCGAGCCATCCGAGCTCGGCCAGACGGACGCCGCGCTCGGGCGCCAGGACGAGGTGCACTGACGTGTCGTCCACCCCATGCAGGTGCACCGGCTCCCAGCGCCGGCCTGGTGAGAGGTTGACCTCCGGGGTGCGCTCCTCCGGCCGGCCTGTCAGGTGGAGGGCGCGCGACGTTGCTGGCGAGACGGTGCTGTGGCCCTCCTCGACGCCGTCGAGGGCGAACACCGCAGCGACCAGACGGCCCCACAGCTCCGGCGATGATCGCTGATCAAGCTGTCGGTGGGGCCCCTCGGTCGACGTCGCGGGACGACTGCCCGGCCGGGGATCGTCAGCGGTGAGCCGGACACGGGGGCTCGCATCAGGATCCATGCAGACGATCCTGACGGGGCCCCGCCGGCCAGGCAAGGCCATCAGGCCCCCCTCACTCCCCGCCCAGCTCCTCCCGGAGGATCCGCGCGCCGGCCACGAGCGCGGCGGTCTTGTCCCGCGCCACGGAGCGAGCCAGCGGCGCCATGCCGCAGTTGGTGCTCGCGATCAGCTTGTCCGCGTCCACGAACTCGAGGGTCTCCCGGAGGGTCGCCGCGACCTCCTCGGGCGTCTCGATCTCGTCGCTCGCCACGTCGATCGCGCCGACCATCACCTTCTTGCCGCGCAGCAGGCCGATGAGCTCCGCCGGCACCCGGGAGTGGTGCCGCTCCAGGGCGATCGTGTCGATCGTGGACTCGCGCAGCAGCGGGAACGACGTCTCGTACTGGCGCCACTCCTCCCCGAGCGTGGCCTTCCAGTCGTTGTTCGCCTTGATCCCGTAGCCGTAGCAGATGTGCACGGCCGTCTCACACGTCAGGCCCTCGGCCGCACGCTCGAGCGTCGCCACGCCCCAGTCGCGGACGTCGTCGAAGAACACGTTGAACGCGGGCTCGTCGAACTGCACGACGTCGACGCCCACCGCCGCCAGCTCCCGCGCCTCCTCGTTGAGGATGCGCGCGAACTCCCACGCGAGCTTCTCGCGGCTGCCGTAGTGGCGGTCGGCGAGGGTGTCGATCATGGTCATCGGCCCGGGCAGGGTCCACTTGATGGGCCGGTCCGTCCGGGCGCGCAGAGCCTTCGCGTCGTCCACGAACACCGGCGCCGGCCGGCCCACCTCCCCGACGACGGTCGGCACACTCGCGTCGTACCGGTCGCGGATCCGCACCGTCTCCCGCCGGTCGAAGTCCACACCGCCGAGGTGCTCGATGAACGTGGTGACGAAGTGCTGGCGGGTCTGCTCGCCGTCGCAGACGATGTCGATGCCCGCACGCTCCTGATCGGCCACGGCGAGGGCGAGCGCGTCGAGCTTGCCCTCGCGCAGCTGCTCCCCCTCGAGCTTCCAGGGCGACCAGAGCGTCTCCTCCTCGGCGAGCCAGCCGGGCTTCGGCAGGCTGCCGACGAGGGCGGTGGGGATCAGGGTGGTCATCGGGTCTCCTCGTTGTCTCGTGCGGCGTGGGCGGCGGCCCAGCGCTCCAGCAGGTCGCGGTGCGGGCCCACGAAGTGCTCCTGCGTGTACTCCCCCTGCTCCCGGCCGAGGCGGGCCCGCTCCTCGCGGTCGTAGGCGATCCGGGTCTGCGAGAAGTCGCCGTGGTCCAGGCGCGGCCGGTACACCTCGCCGGCCCCGGCGTTCGCGTTGTAGATCTCCGGCCGGTAGATCCGCTGGAAGGTCTCCATGGTGGCGATCAGCCCGGCCAGGGAGAGGTTCGCGTGGTCGTTGAGCAGGTCGCCCCGCGAGTAGAACGCCAGCGGCGCCACGGCCCCGCGCGGCAGGAAGCACCGGATCCCCAGGCCCATCCGGCCGAAGTAGCGGTCCGTGCGGGAGGGTTCGTCCTGGCGGTACTCGACCCCGAGCACCGGGTGCTCGTTCGTCAGCCGCCGGTAGGTGCGGCTCGTGGACACGCTGATGCAGATCACGGGCGGCTGCGGGAACCGCTCCCGGTACGCCTGCGAGTCCAGCAGGTGCCGGAACAGCCGCCCGTGCAGGTCGCCGAAGCCGTCGGGCTCCTCGGTCCCCGGCGACGTCACCGCGTGCGCGGGCAGCACCACCGAGAAGTCGTGGTCGCGGACGTAGGAGGAGAAGTTGTTCCCCACACTGCGGCCGAGCACGGCGCCCGTCGCACGCTCGACCACCCGCACGTCGAGCATCTCCATGAGCGGGAAGTCGACGTCCGCGCCGTCGTCGGCGGTGAAGTGCACGTCGATCGAGACGATCTCGATCCGCGCCGTGTAGCGGTCCCGCTCCGGGTTGTCCCAGGGGGCGAGGTCGTTGAGGCGCCCGTCGATCATGGCCAGGGCGGCGCGCAGGTTCTCCCGCCGGTCCGTGCCGCGGGCGAGGTTCGCGAAGTTCGTGGTGGCGCGCGTGCTGGCGGCGGGCGTGTAGTCCTCGTCGAACGGCGTGGTGTGGATGCTGAACGTCAGGTCGTCCACGCGGGTGGGCGCGGTGCTCGGGACAAGGGTGGCGTGGCTCATCGGGTCCTCTCCGGGGTGCGGGCGCGGGTGGTGCGGTGGTGGGCGGGGGCGGGACGGGGCACCGCGGACGACGGCGGCGCCCCGCGGCCGGCGGCGACGCGTGCGGCGCACTCGAGGCCGGCCTCGAGGTCCGCCTGCAGGTCGGCCACGTCCTCGATGCCGACGGAGAGCCGGACCAGGTCCGTGGGGACGGCCAGGGGCGTGCCCCGCACGGAGGCGTGGGTCATCTCGGAGGAGTAGCAGAGCAGCGATTCGACCCCGCCGAGGCTGACCGAGAGCGCGAACAGCTCGGTGGCCTCGGCGAACGCGCGGGCCGCGGCCTCTCCCCCGGCCAGCCGGACGGAGACGATGCCGCCGAAGCCGTCCATCTGCCGCGCGGCGAGCGCGTGGCCCGGGTGGTCGGGCAGCCCGGGGTAGAAGACCTGGGCGACCTCGGGGCGGCCCTGCAGCCAGCCCGCGAGCGCGGCGGCGTTGGCGCCGTGCCGGTCCATGCGCAGGCCGAGCGTCTTGAGGCCGCGGGCGGCGAGGTAGGAGTCCTGCGGGCCGGCGACCGCACCGGCGGCGAACTGCTGGTAGGCCACCGCCTCGGCCAGCGCCCGGCCGCGGAACTCGCGGTCGGCCACCACCACGGCGCCGCCGAGCACGTCCGAGTGCCCGCCGATGTACTTGGTGGTGGAGTGCACCACCACGTCCGCGCCGAGGTCGAGGGGCCGCTGGAGGTAGGGCGAGGCGAACGTGTTGTCCACGACCAGCAGCGCGCCGGCGTCGTGGGCGATCTGCGCCCAGGCGGCCAGGTCCGCGATGCCGAGCAGCGGGTTGGAGGGCGTCTCCACCCACAGCAGCGCGGTGCGGCCGGGGCGGACGGCCGCGGCGACCGCCGTCGGGTCGGTGATGTCCACGGGGGTGTTGGACACGCCCCACGGCTCGAGGACGGTGGTGATGAGGCGGTGGGTGCCGCCGTAGCCGTCGCCGCCCAGCACGATGTGGTCGCCGGGGCGCAGCACGGCCCGCAGGAGGGCGTCCTCGGCGGCGAGCCCGGAGGCGAACGCGAACGCCCGATCGCCGTGCTCGAGGGCGGCGAGCTGGGTCTCGAAGCCGTTCCGGGTCGGGTTGGAGCCGCGGCTGTACTCATGCCCAGCGCGCAGCACGTTGATGCCGTCCTGTACGAAGGTGCTGGTCTGGTAGATCGGCGGCACCACGGCGCCGGTCAGCGGGTCGGGCTCCTGGCCGGCGTGCACGGCGGTGGTGGTGAAGCCGCGGACGGCGGGACGGGAGACGGAGCGGGTGGTGTGGTGGACAGCGGTCATCTCAGCGCACCTCCTGGGTGACGGCGGCGGTCTCGGGGACGGCGGGCGTGGTGGCGGGGACGGCCGGCCCGGCGGCGGTCACCACGGCCAGGGCACGGTCCAGGTCCGCGATCAGGTCGTCGGGACACTCCAGCCCGATGGAGAGCCGGACGGTGGTCTCGGCGATCCCGGCGTCCTCGCGCTGCTGCCGCGTCAGGCGACAGTGCGTCATGGTCGCCGGGTGGGAGACGAGGGACCGGGCGTCGCCGACGTTGACCACCAGCTGGAACAGCTCGAGCGCGTCGAGGAACGGGGCCACGGCCTCGGGGCCGCAGGCCAGGTCGAAGGAGAACACCGAGCCGACGCCGTCCGGGAAGTCACGGGCGGCCAGCGCCGCGCTGGGATGCCCGGCCACGCCGGGGTGGTGCACCCGGGCGACGGCGGGGTGCCCGGCCAGGTGTTCGGCCACGGCCAGGGCGGTGGCGGTGTGGCGGGCCACGCGCAGGTCGAGCGTCTCGAGCCCCTGGATGAACTGCGCCGCGCTCGCGGCGGCGAGGGTGGGGCCGAGGTCGTGCAGGAACTTGCTGCGGGCCAGCGTCAGGTAGGCGCCGCGGCCGTGCCGCTCGACCAGCGTCTGCCCGCCGTAGCGGGCCTTGGGCCGGGCCAGCTGCGGCCACCGGTCCGGCGCCGCGCCGTAGTCGAACGTGCCGCCGTCCACGATCGCGCCGCCGAGCACCGCGCCGTGCCCGCCGAGGAACTTGGTGGCCGAGTGCACGACGACGTCGGCGCCGTGCTCCAGCGGCCGGTAGAGGGCCGGCGTCGCGAGGGTGCTGTCCACCACCACGGGCACACCGGCCGCGTGGGCGAGGTCCGCGAGCGCGGGCAGGTCCGGGAGGGTGGCGAGCGGGTTGGTGATGGCCTCGAGGAAGAACGCGCGGGTGTCGGGCCGGACCGCTGCGGCCCACGCGGGCGGGTCCGCCGGGTCCGCGAAGGTGACCTCGATGCCGAAGTCCGCGAACGTGTCCGTCAGCAGGTCCACGGTGCCGCCGTAGAGCTGGCTGGAGGCGACCAGGTGCTTGCCGCCCTGCAGCAGCGCCAGCAGGGACAGCGCGACGGCGGCCTGGCCGGTGGCCGTGGCGATCGCGCCGATGCCGCCCTCCAGTGCGGCGAGGCGGTTCTCGAACACCGCGACGGTCGGGTTGCCCGTGCGGCTGTAGGTGAAGCCGGGGGTCTCGAGCCGGAACATCGATGCCGCCGTGGCGTGGTCCGGGAAACGGAACGCCGTGGTCTGGTGGATGGGCGGGACGACCGGCCGGTGGGGTGCGGCGGGCTCGTAGCCGGCGTGGACTTGCTGTGTGGCGTGACGGGGCATCTGCTCTCCTCCATCGGTCCTGGCGGTAGCACCGGGCCTGCCGTTCCCGGGGGTCCGGGTGCGGCGGGCGGGTTGCTGCGGCGTCGTCGAGCCAGATCTCTCGGCCGCTCTGGATGGGTGGTGAGCCCATCCCACGCGGCGGGCCGCCGCGAGTCCAGCGGACGGCCGGCTCGCGCGTCATATGAGCCGCCACCGCGCCATCCAGGACCGGCCGGAGCCTCTCCGGGGCGCGGCGGGCCGAGGCAGACCCGTGTGACGGACTGGCGTGGAGGGGGGTGTGTGTCAGACTCCCGGACATGACACAGAGCACACCGGGCGGACCGGCCACGGACCTGCCCGACTTCCGGCCCTCGGGCAACCAGGGCGTGGACCCGGCGCTGTACGAGATCGAGAACGCGGCCATGGACCGCGAGGGCGCCCTCTGGGCGGCACTGCAGGAGGCGGCGCCCTGGACCGGGCGGACGCTGCTCGACCTCGGTGCGGGCACCGGCTTCTGGCTGCCCCGCTACGCCGACGCGGCCGAGACGATCGCCGTCGAGCCGGACGCGCGCCTGCTGGGGGCCGCCCGCGCCCGCCCCGGCGGGGCGCGCGTGCTCTACGGCTCGGCCGAGCAGATCCCGCTGCCGGAGGCGAGCGTCGACGTCGTGCACGCCCGGTTCGCGTACTTCTTCCCGCACCCGCGCTGGGACGTCCGGCCCGGCCTGGACGAGGTCACCCGGGTGCTGCGGCCCGGCGGCGCGCTCGTGGTGATCGACAACGACACCGAGCGCGGCCAGTTCGCCGAGCTGCTGCGGGCGAGCACGAACGCCGCGGCGCAGGGCCAGGACACGTACGCCCGCGAGTGGTGGGCCGGCATCGGGGCCGAGACCCGCGAGGTCATGAGCTCGTGGACCTTCGACTCCCGCGCCGACCTCGAGGCCGTCCTGCGGCTGGAGTTCGAGCGAGGGGTCGCCGACGCGTGGCTCGCCGAGCACCCCGCAGCGACATCACTGAGCTACGGCTACCTGTTCCACGTGTGGCGGTGAGCACGGACCCGCGTCGCCAGACGCCTGCCCCCCGCGGCTCTGACACTGGGACGCCCCCGCTGCCGGAAGGACGGGCGCGGTGGCTGGTCGCCTCCAACGCCCTCGACGCGGGTGGCCGGTCCGCCACGGACGTCGCCCTGGACGTCCTGGCGGTGCTCCTGCTCGGCGTGGGCGCCGACGGCATGGGCGTGCTGATGACGCTCTCCGGGTTGGGATTCCTCCTACTCGGCGTGCCCCTCGGCATCGTGGTGGACCGACACCTCAGCCCGCGGCTGCTCGCGGCCACCGGCCTCGCCAAGGCGGCGGTGCTCGGCTCGCTCGTCGCGGCGTGGGCGCTCGACGCGCTCACGTTCGGTCACCTCGCCGCCGTCATGACCCTGCTGGGCGTGCTCACGGTGCTGGCCGAGACCACCCAGACCGCGCTCGTGCCGCGCGTCGTGCCGGCCACCGCCGTCGCCCGCCTGACGGCGCGGCTCGAGTCCGCCGACGCCGCCCTCGTGTTGATCGTGCCCGCCGCGGCGGGCGTCCTCGTCGGGTCGCTGGGCGCAGGGCCCGTGCTCGGCATCGCGACGGCGTTCCTCTTCGCGGCGGCGATCGTCGCGCTCCGGGTGCGGTTGCGGCCCTCCGCCGCGGCGGACGTCCCGGACGACGACGGGGACCCCGGCGTCGCGGACGTCCTCTCCCGCTGGGCCCGGTTCGGGAAGGACGCCGCGGAGGGGTGGACGGTCCTGCGGCGCACCCCGGTCCTGTGGCTGCTGACGATGGGGTCGGTGGCCGCCAATGTGGGCATGGCCCTCTTCGCCCCGGTCGAGGCGGTCTGGATCCTGACCGACCTGCGGCTCGGGCCGGAGTTCCTGGGCATCCAGATCACCGCGGGCGCGGTCGGGGCACTGACGGCCTCGTCCCTGGCGGGCCGGGCCATCGACCGCCTGGGCGAGCGCCGGTGCATCCTCCTCGGCTCGGTCGGCTGCGCCGTGGCCGTGGGGCTGCACCTGCTGGCCTACGCCGACCGCGCTCATGCCGGGCCGTGGCTGCTGGCCGGCGCCGCCCTCTGGGGGTTCATGGTCCTGCTCGGGAACATCACCCAGGCTGCCGTGACCGCCCGCGCCTGCCCCGAGGGCACGCTCGGGCGGGTCACCGCGATGCGCCGCACCCTCACCCGGGGCTCCGTGCCGCTGGCGACCCTCGCGGGAGGTGCGCTCGGGGCGACGCTCGGGGTCGGCTGGGCGCTCGCGGGGTGGCAGGTCCTGGCGGTGGTCTCGCTGGCCGCCGTCGTGCCGGCCGCGCGACATCTCGGGCCGAGGACGGCTGAGCGCTGAATCCGCGCGACCGATGCTCCTTGCGCGGGCCGTCCGGAATAAGGACGACCCGCGTAGAGAACGTCGGCCCGGCGCGGGACCACCCCGCCGCGCGTCCAGCCCGGCACCCGGCTGGCCCCGCTCAGCCTTCCTGCGTGATGCGCAGGGTGCGCAGGCGGCGGTAGAGCGTCGCCCGGCTCACCCCGAGCGCGGCGGCGGCCCGCACCTTATTGCCGCCGGCCGACTCCAATGCGTCGATGATCGCCTCCCGCTCGGCCCGTTCGAGGCCCAGGAGGGGGACAGTCCCTTCCCCACGGTGTGATGCGGGCAGCTCAGCCACCGTCACACGGCCGCCCCCAGCCCTCCGCCCAACACGGCCCACGACGTACTCCAGCTCGACCAGGTTGCCCGGCCAGTGCTGCTGCGCCAGGACGCGCACGGCCTCCGGGGAGAACATCGGCGCCGAGGCGCCGTGCACCTGGGCCGCCATAGCCGCCAGCAACGCCGGGAACTCGGCGAGCCGACGGCGCAGCGGCGAGAGCTGGACGCGATGCTCCGTCAACGCGAGCACGGCCGAGACATCGGTCGTCGGCTGCACCTGGGCGGTCATGACAATCCGGCACCGCCCCTGTCGGAGGGCTCGTCTCAGTCCTGGCAAGAGCCGAGGTTCCAGCGCGTCGACGTCGTCAACCACCACCGGCGGGCCGGGCCGCCGCACGAGGGCCTCGAGCCCCCGTAGCCAGGTCGTGTCCTCGGGGGTCTGGGCGCGGCCGACCTCGAGTATGACGGCGTCGGGGCCAGCGATCCTCCGGGCGGCCGCCGTGCGGCCGGAGCCGGGCTCCCCGATCACGCTCACCGAGCCCCGTGCCTCGCGGGCCGCTTCGACGGCCGGAGCCCAGGTCCCGCGCCCCGCCCCCGGCGTGGGACGCGGCGTGGTTTCCGTCGCGGCCCTCTCCAACCGCATCAGGGTCATGCCAGACGCCTCGGACACGTCCGCGACGCTGAAGCCCCCCGCCACGCCCACATCGCCACCGTCGAGCTCCCCCCGCCGCGCTCGCACCGCCAGGGCCCGCAGCTCCGATCCGTCGAGACACCGCACCAACCGCTCCGCCGCGGCATTCAGGAGGATCGACTCCTCACCCACGCCCACCACGGCACTACCCCGGCCCCGGGTGAGGCGGCGGAACTCCGTCAGAAGCCGCAACTCGTCTGCGTACGTGGCCGCGCCTAGCGCCTGCTCAATCTGTCGTCCGAGGTGCCGGGCCAGGCCCTCCACGAGCGTCGGCGTCGCCCCGGCGAACGTCACCACGCTGAGCGCCCCATGGACGCGCCCGACGCCCGGATGCGCGAGGGGCACCCCGAAGCAGGAGAAGGCCCGGAACGCGTCGAGATAGTGCTCCTCCCCGTCGACGGCGACGCCTCGGCCCAGCTCAAGGGCGGCGCCGATCCCGTTGAACCCCGCCGCCTCCTCGGCCAGGCAGACCCCCACATCCAGCCCCCGCCGCCGAATCTGCTCCCCCAACGCCGATTTCCATGGCCCCACGAGGCGGATCAGTCGTCCGCTGCGGTCGGAGGCAAAGAGGAAGAGGTCAAGGCCGGCGAAATCACGCGCCACGTCGGCCAGGGTGGTGGCGACCGCATGGTCGAGTGCCGCCGCGCGTGCCCGCACGTCGAGAGTGGCAGTGGTCAGCGTGTCGTCTGCGCGCACCCCGTGCAACCGGGACCGCCGCCAGCCGGATTCCGTCTCGAGGCGATTCGACACCATGACGGTTATGCCCGCCCGTGCGGCCACTCTGAGATGCACATCACGGTCGAGAAGCCTAGGCCGCCCGTCCGCACATCACCAGGACCCCCGCCGTCAGGATGGGCCACCGCCGCCGCGGGTGTCGCAGAACTGCACACCCCGCCCCTACGGCACCGGTCATAGCCTGACTCTGCCACATGTGATCTAGGTCATATTCAGGCGACAGGAATCGACCCTAGTGAATGGAGAACGATTATGCGCGCAGCGCTCGCAATGAAGGTCGGGGGCAAGTTCGAGATCCATGATGTGGTGATCGACGACCCGGTGGGGCGGGAGGTCTTGGTGGACGTGAAGGCCTCCGGCCTGTGCCACTCGGACCTGCACCTCATCGACCACGACTTCGGCCTGCCCCTGCCCGCCGCCGGAGGGCATGAGATCTCCGGTGTCGTCGCCGCGGTCGGCCCCAGCGTGACAAGCCTGAAGCCGGGCGACCGCGTCGTCGCCTGTCTGATCGCCTACTGCGGGGCCTGCGCGCGGTGTCTCGCGGGCCAGACCACCCTGTGCCTGAATCAGGAGGCTGTGGTGCGGGGGCCGGAGGAGAAGCCACGCCTCACACTTCAGGACGGCACGCCCGTCGCCCAGTCCGTCAACGTGGGCGGATTCGCCGAGCAGGTACTCGTCCATGAGAACCAGCTAGCCGTTGTCAACGAGGACATCCCCTTCCCGCAGGCCGCGCTCATCGGTTGCTCGGTCGTCACCGGTGCTGGCGCGGCCATCAACACGGCCCACGTACGGCCCGGTGACACGGTGGCCGTCGTGGGCGTCGGTGGCATCGGCCTCAATGCCGTGAGCGGTGCCCGTCTATGCGGCGCCAAGCGCGTGATCGCGATCGACCTGGACGACTCCAAGCTTGAGGCGGCCCGCCGGTTCGGCGCCACCGACGTGGTCAACTCGGGCTCCGGGGACGCCGTCGAGGCGGTCCTCGGGATCACGGGCACCGGAGTGGACCACGCGTTCGAGGCCATCGGGTTGCCAGTGACCCAGCAACTCGCCCAGGACGTTCTCGGACCTGGCGGAACCGCGTACCTGATCGGCATTGCCCCGCCCGGGACCACGGCCCAGTTCGGCGCCTCGCTCGATTCGCTGTTCGCACAGCGACGCCTGCAGGCGGTGGCCATGGGCTCCTCCAACATCCAGCGCGACATCCCGCTGTACGCCGACCTGTACGTCCAGGGACGTATGGATCTGGACCACATGGTCTCCCAGGAGATCTCCCTCGATGAGATCAATACCGGGTACGAGCGGCTCCTCAACGGCGAGGTGATCCGTTCCGTCATCACCTCGTTCTGATGCCCCACTCCCCATCTCACGACTCCTAGGACGCACCATGACTGAGACATCGAACTCCCCTATGACCGCGCGAGTACGCGCCTTCCTGGACCGCCCCCATCGCCTCCTGATCGGCGGTGAATGGGTCGACGCGGCGTCCGGGAAGACCTTCGAGACCCGGGATCCTGCCACCGGCGAGGTGCTCGCCACGGTGGCGCACGCCGAGCAGGCCGACATCGACGCCGCCGTCGCCGCGGCCCGTGCCGCCTTCGACGAGGGCTCATGGGTGCGGATGCGGCCGAATGTACGCGAGGACCTGCTGTGGCGGATCTCCAACCTGATCACCGAACGCCTCGAGGACTTCGCGCTCCTGGAGTCCCTCGACCAGGGCAAAGGCGTGGGCATCGCCAGCGCCTTTGACGTCCGCGCCGCTGCGGACTGCTTCCGTTACTACGCGGGCTGGCCCTCGAAGCTGCAGGGGGCCGTCAATGCTCCATCCATGCTGCTGGCCCCGCCCGAGGCCGAGTTTCACTCCTACACACGGCGCGAGCCCGTGGGCGTGTGCGGTCAGATCATCCCATGGAACTTCCCGCTGTTGATGGCGGCCTGGAAGATCGCCCCCGCACTGGCCACGGGCAACACCGTGGTCCTCAAGCCCGCGGAGCAGACGCCGCTGACAGCACTGATGCTGGGCGAACTGTTGACGGAGGCAGGCGTGCCGGCTGGCGTCGTCAACATCGTCACCGGCCACGGCGACGCCGGTGCTGCGCTCACCGCCCACCCTGACGTGGACAAGGTCGCGTTCACCGGCTCCACCGAGGTGGGCAAGAAGATCGTGGGGGCGGCGGCCGAAAACTTGAAGAAGGTGTCGCTCGAGCTGGGAGGCAAGTCCCCCAACATCGTGTTCGCGGATGCCAACATCGACGCCGCCGTGGACGGGGCGCTCATGGGATTCACCCTGAACTCGGGTCAGGCCTGCGAGTCCGGCACGCGCGTGTTCGTGCACGCCGACGTCTACGACCGGTTCAACGAGGCCCTCGCCGCGAAGATGCGCCAGATGAGCATCGGTCCGGGCACCGAGGACGCCGCCATCACCCCGCTGGTCTCCCAGGAGCAGCTGGACCGGGTGATGGGCTTCGTTGAGGAGGGCAAGCGGGACGGTGCCGTCGCTCTGACGGGCGGGCAGCGGCACGGCGACGCCGGCTTCTACGTGGAGCCCACCCTCTTCACGGAGACCACCCCGGAGATGTCCATTGTCCGCGAGGAGATCTTCGGCCCGGTGGCCGTCTCCGTGAAGTTCACCGACGAGGACGAAGTGATCCGCGCCGCGAACGATTCGGTATACGGCCTCGCCGCCGCCCTGTGGACCCGGGACGTCTCCCGTGCCCACCGCGTGGCCGCACGGCTCAAGGCCGGCACGGTGTGGGTCAATACCTTCCATGCCCTGGACTCGCAGCTGCCGTTCGGTGGCTTTCGGCAGTCCGGCTGGGGCCGGGAGCTGGGCGCGGAGAGCTTGGAGCTGTACACCCAGGTGAAGTCCGTGACCATCGCACTCTGACAGACGAACGCCAGTCGGTCAGCCGCCGCGGGTGGGATCCTGCGGCGGCTGACCGACATCGGTGGTCATTCACAGGGGCGCCTGCCGCATCCGCCCGTCGCGGCAGGGCTGAGGGCAAGGCCCTGCATTTCAGCGACGCAATCCGGCGCTACGACGCCGGCTCCACGACGCTGACTTCAACCGCGCCTGGATCTTCCTGTGTCTGATCCGAAGATCGGGCCGGTCACGCTTTTCGCATTCGCCTCTCAGCCACCGGTACGGCCACCGCAAGCGGGAGCGCCGCAAGTCTCGGTCCCATCCGTGGCCTCGTGCCCACCGCACGGCTGATCCCCCGCCACCGGATGGGCGGCGAGGGATCAGCCACTGATCGAGGCGGTGCGCTCGGGGTCGGCTGGGCGCTCGCGGGGTGGCAGGTCCTGGCGGTGGTCTCGCTGGCCGCCGTCGTGCCGGCCGCGCGGTGGGTGGATGCGGGGCGCGACGACGTCGACTGAGGCCGAGACGCTGACGCGGACACCGAGGTCGCTTAGTGTGTGGCCATGGTCACTCGCCCCGTGCTCCAGCAGCCGGTGATCGACGCCGTCGACATCCGTTCCGTCGCGGAGTTCTACCGCGAGCTCCTCGGCCTCCACTACCGCGCGGGCGACGAGCTCGCGGACGGCCGCGAGCCGGACAGCGCGGACTGGCTCGTGCTGCTGGACGACGACGGCCGCCGCGTCCTGACATTCCAGCGCACCGACGAACTGAAGCCCAGCACGTGGCCGTCACCCGAGGTGCCGATGCAGCTGCACCTGGATTTCACCGTGCCGGACCGCGAGTCCCTCGACGCGGCCCACGACCACGCGCTGCACCTGGGCGGACGCCTCATCCTGGACCGCTCCGACGACGAGGACGAGCCCCTGTACGTGTTCGCGGACCCGGCCGGCCACCCCTTCTGCGTCTTCGTGGGGTGAGCGCGGCAGACCGCGGGGCGGTTTCACGCACATGTCGAAGACAAGAAGCCGGTTCAGTGCCGTCGGTAAGGTCGTCGGGTGATCCCGCAACCCACCGATCGACTCACGTTCCGGTGCATGACCGACGCTGACCTCGACGACATGTTCAGGCTCCTCGGAGACGCGGAGGTCATGCGCTACTACCCGCGAGCCAAGTCGCGCAATGAGGTGCGGCGGTGGATCAACTGGTCGAAGGACAACTACGCCACGCATGGGTTCGGCCTGTGGGTCATCGAACACTGGACCACCGGCGACTTCATCGGTGACTGCGGCCTGACCTGGCAGAACGTCGACGGCCAAGAGGTCCTCGAGGTCGGCTACCACGTCCTGCCCGAACACCAGGGACAGGGACTGGCAACCGAGGGGGCCTCTGCCTGCCTGCGATACGGGTTCGAGACCCTGGACGCAACGCTGGTCACCGCGATCATCAACCCCGACAACACGGCTTCCCGTCGCGTGGCCGAACGAATCGGCATGACCGTGTGGAAGAGCACGCGTGATCCCAGTGGGGCGCCGATCGTGGTCTACAGCAGCCACGGCCACGAGGCATGACGCACTGAACTGCCGCCATGGGTGCGTGCCCAGTGAGAAGACACGCCCTGGACCCAGCCGGCCAGGCGCTTCTGCGTCTTCGTGGTGGGGGCTGCGGTCATCTGCACGATACGGTGCCGTCCATGCATCCGGACCCGGCCGAGGCCATGCTGCGCGTCGCCCGGGCGCGCGCCGGCGGGGACCGCGTCGAGTGGCGGCGGGGCACCGCGGAGCTGATCGAGCCGGCGTCGGCGGACCTGGTGATCATGAGCGGGAACGTGGCGATGCACCTGATCGACCAGGACTGGCAGCAGGAGCCCACGGAACGGACGACGGCGGCCGGTCGCCCTACTCGAGTCCGAGGCCACGAGCACGCCGGACGCGGACGGCGTCGTCGTGCACCGATGGCGCACCGAGTACTCGGACGAGGGCGTGGACCGCGTCTGGAGCGACTGGCACGGCCGCCCATTCGACGCGGCGGAGCACCCGTTGATGATCATCGAGGCCTGTCCACAGGGGGCCTGACCCGTCCACCCGTCATGGCAGGATGACGCATGTCACACGTGATGCGAGGGGGAACCATGACGGACACGACCACGGCCCGCCCCATGCGGCCGGCCCACTTCGACGACGACCCGCCCGTCCGCGGGATCGGCCACCTCCGGCACCCGGTGGTGTCGGGCGGGCTGATCGGGGTGGTCGGCGGCGGCGCCTTCCTGTTCGGCGGGATCGCGGGGCTGCCGCCAGAGCACCAGGGCACGCTGCGGGGCGTCGCGGTCTCGCTCATCAGCTTCACCCTGGTGGTGGTGCTGCTGCGCCGGCGGATGCTGCCCACCGTGCCGACGCCCGCCCGCGGCGCGTCTACGGGATCGCCGTCGTCACAATGCTGGCGCTCCTCCCCGTGACCCGCCTGGTGGCTTTCGGACTCGACGCACCGACGGCCCAGATCGCCCTGGTGGCCGCCGTGGTGGGTGGCCACTTCCTCCCGTTCGCTCGGGCATTCCAGGCCCCGGTGTTCTGGTGGATCGGCGGGGCGATGGCCGTGCTGGGGCTCGCCGGTGCCGTACTCGCGGCTCTCGGCGATCCCGTGGCCGGGCCCGCGGGGGCGACCGCAGCGGGGGCTGCGATGCTCGTGATCGTCGCGGCACAGGGGCTGCTGGCGTCCCCGCGGCAGGACTGAGGGCCGGACCATGAACATGCTCCAGGCCATCCGCCGCTACTACGCCGGCTACGTGCAGTTCAGCGGGCGCGCCTCCCGCGCCGACTTCTGGCTCGCGGCGCTCTACCTATGGCTCCTGCAGGCCGTCGTTCACTTCGTGTCCACCGCCCTGGACGTGTTCGTCCTCGGCTCGCCGGACCTGTCCCTCCGCGACGCGGCCGTCCTCCTGGTGGGGATCACGCACGCGCTCCCCTCGCTCGCCCTGCTCGCCCGGCGCCTCCACGATGCGGGCTTCAGCCGCGCGTGGCTGTTCCTCGGGCTGGTACCGTTCGTCGGCCCGCTCACGCTGCTCGTGTTCGCGCTCCAGCCGTCCGCCCCGCGCCTCGGACACCCCGCCGATGCGTCGGACCCGGTTCCGGCGGGGGCCACGGCCGCGCGGCGCTGACCCCCGCCGCCATGTCCGGCCCGATCAGTGGTCGTGGTCGTCGTGGTCCTCGTCACCGTGCGCGCCCTCCTCGGGCTTCACGGACTCCGGCTGGCCGGTGACCACGGCCATCTCGACCGGGGCGAACTCCAGGTCCTTCTCCAGGACGGTCTCACCGGTCTCCAGGTCCACGGCCACGAGCCTCCGGTTCTCCGCGTCCATCACGTAGGCGGTGTTCCCGGCGACCTTCAGGATCGGACCGGGCTCCTGCCACTCGTCCTTCTCCTTCCACGGCTCGATCACCGGGTACTCGGCGGTGACCTCACCGGTCTCCTCGTCGATCACGGTGACCTCGCCGTCGTAGGTCAGCACGACCGCGGAGCCGTCCTCAGCGCGGCCGAGCGAGCGGAACCAGTAGGACGAGCCGAGGTCCACGGTGGTGAGCTCATCGGTGCGGGTGTCGATGAGGGCGATCCCCGTGGGCCGCTCGACGGCTTCCTTCGGCTCCTCCTCGACCTTGTGATCACCCAGGACGATGGGTGAGTCATGCAACCCGAACAGGTTCCCGGAGCGCTGGTACTCGGTCTCGACCTCCACCTTGTGGAACTCGCCGTCCCGGTACACGACGGGCCCGTTCTCGCAGCCCATCACGACGACGTCGCCCGCCTCCGTCGGCTGGGCCGCGGCCTCGCCGTGGCTGCCGGGGCAGTCGTCGGTCTCGGCCGTGACCTCGCCGGTCTTCGGGTCGATCACCTGGAGCGTGTTCCGGGAGTCCTCGGTGCCCTGCGTGGTGAAGAGGGTGCCGTCGGAGAGCTCGAGCGCCACGCCGTGGTGCGGGTCCTCGGTCTCGGCCTCCGTCATGACGGGCATGAGGTCCGGGGTCGCCTTGTCCAGGTGGGTCGAGTCGAAGGTCCGGATCGCGCCCGTGCCGTCCGCGAAGAGGGTGGTCTTGCCGTTGTGGGTGACGACGTGGCCGGGATGCTCACCCGGGAACGTTACGCCGGTCATGCCGGGCGCGGACTCGTAGTTGTGGACGTGATCGCCGTGGGCCTTGGCCTGGATGCCGGTGGAGAACACCTCCCAGCCCTTCCCGGTGGTCACCAGGACGTCCTTGCCGTTGCCGGCGTTGCTCAGCCGCGTGAAGCCCGTGATGTCCTGCTCCTTCACCACCTCACCGGACTCGGCGTCGAGCAGCGTGAGCCCGTCCTCGTGCGAGAGCAGGATGCGCGGCGTCACCGCGGAGACCTCGGTGGTCTGGGTCGGGTCGACGCGGTCCTCCGCGGAGACGGAGGAGGCCGCCGTCGCCTCACCCGCCGGCGACTGGGCGCCGCCCGCGGCGGAGGCGGGTGCCGACGTCGGGCCGGACGGGTCGGCGTCCGCGCCGCACGCCGTCAGGGCGATGGCCGCGGCGGCGAGGGTGGCGGAGAAGGTGGCGGTGCGCGTGGAACGGCGCTGCGGGGCGAAGTGGGACACGGGGAGCCTTTCACGAGGGCGAGAAGATGCGACTGATTCACAATAAGAACTGTTGCGGATGGTTCGCAATACTGCGGTGGACCCCGCCCCGGCATCTCGGCGGCGCCGACGGCGCGCCCCCGTCGCGGGAACCGGCACGTGACGCCCTCGACGCGGCGACCGGGCCGTCAACGGCACGCCGCTCGGGCGCCACTACCGGCTGGGCGGCTGAGGCGTCGGGCGGTGCGGCGCGCGGCGGAGCCCGTCAGGCCAGGCCGCGCGCCGCATGCCAGGCGGCGATCCGCTCGAGCGCCTCGTGGACGGCGTCCGGGCCGGCGGCGAAGGAGAGCCGGACGGACTCGGGCCCGTGGACGGCGTCGAAGTCGTCGCCGGGGGTCAGCGCGACGCCGGCCTCCTCCAGCAGGGCGGCGCAGTAGCCGACGGCGCTGCCGAACTCCGCCAGCATGCCCGGGGCGAGACGGGCCCAGAGGTAGAAGGCGCCGTCGGCGGGGGCGGCGTCGGCCCAGCCGAGCCGGGGCAGGGCGGCCAGCACGACGCCGCGCGTCGCCGTGAAGCCGCCGGCCTGCTCGGCACAGAACGCGTAGGACTCCTCGCTGAACGCGTGGACGGCCGCCTCCTGGGCCGCGGCGGGCGGGCAGAGGGCGACCGAGCCGGCGAGGCCGTCGACCGCGGCGGCGAGGTCGTCCGGCATGAGCATCCAGCCCAGCCGCCAGCCGGGCATGCCCCAGTACTTGGAGAACGAGCTGACCACGAGCGCGGTGCGGGAGGTGCGCCATGCGCAGGCGCCGAGCCCCTCCCCGTCCGTGTGCACGATGCCGTGGTAGATCTCGTCCGAGACGAGCCGCACACCGCGTTCCTCGCACCAGCGGGCGAGTTCGGCGAGCTCGGCGGCGCTGACCATCGTGCCCGTGGGATTGGCCGGGGAGGCGAGCACGAGCCCCGCGACCGGGCCCTCCGCGAGCGCCGCCTCCAGGTGGGCGACCGTGGGCTGGTAGCGGGTGCCGGCGTCGACGTCCACGTCCACCACCTCCACCCCGAGCGCCGTGAGGATGTTGCGGTACGCCGGATAGCCGGGGCGCGGCAGGAGCACGCGGTCCCCCGGGGGGAACGCCGCGAGGAAGCCGAGCATGAACGCCCCCGAGGAGCCCGTGGTGATCGCGACCTGCTCGGGGCGCACGTCGAGCCCGTACCAGCGGCGGTAGTGGCCGGCGACGGCGGCCCGCAGCTCCGGCAGGCCCAGCGCCGGGGTGTAGGTGAGGGCACGGCCGGAGGCGTGGACGGCGGCGGCCGCGGCGTCGACGGCGGGCGGGGCGCCCCCGCCCGGCTCCCCCGCGCACAGGCTGACGACGTCGTGGCCGGCGGCACGGAGTTCGGCGACCCGGCCGAGGATGCTCATCACCGTGAACGGTGGCACCTGAGACCGGGCGGACGGCGCGAAGGCGGGGGTGGCGGTGGGGGCAGGGGCGGCGGTGCTGGCGGGGTCGGCGGTGCTGGAACGGGACGGGCGACGCATGGCCCGAGGCTACCCCCCGCTTTCGTTCGGGAAACGGCGCCCCGGGGACGACTTTCGTTGACGAAACGGGCGGGCGGGCCGCCGTTTCCCGAACGAAAACGTCGCGACACGCCGCCGTTTCCCGAACGAAAACGTCCGGTACGCCTCGCGCGGCCCTCACTCCTCGGCGCCGAGCATCTCCCGGATGTCCTCGGCGGTGAGGGAGTCGGTGAAGGCGCCGGCGCCGGAGTCGTCGGACTCGTCCATGAGCGCGCCGAACAGCTCGGCCTTGCGCCGCTGCAGCTCGAGCACCTTCTCCTCGATCGTCCCCTCGGACACGAGCCGGTAGACCATCACGGTCCGCTCCTGCCCGATCCGGTGCGCCCGGTCCACGGCCTGCGCCTCCGCGGCGGGGTTCCACCACGGATCCATGAGGAACACGTAGTCCGCCTCGGTCAGGGTCAGGCCGAAGCCACCCGCCTTCAGGGAGATCAGGAACACCGGCGCCTCGCCCTCACGGAAGCCACGGATCACCTCGGCGCGCCCGCGCGTGGAGCCGTCGAGGTACGCGTGCTCGATCTCCAGGTGGTCCAGCTCCTCGGCGATCACCCGCAGGAAGCTCGTGAACTGGCTGAACACGATCACGCGGTGCCCCTCGCCGATCACCTCGGTGAGGTCGTCGAGGAACCGCTCGAGCTTCGAGCTGGGCACGGAGGCGTACTGGTCGTCGACGATCTGCGGCGCCAGCGCGAGCATCCGCAGCAGCGTGAGCGACGTGAAGATGGTGAACCGGTTGCCGTCCATGTCCCCGAGCAGGCCCAACACCTTGCGGCGCTCGCGCTGGAGCACGCGGTCGTAGAGCTTGCGGTGGGCCGGCTCGAGCTCCACCTGGAGGATCTGCTCCTGCTTGGACGGCAGGTCCTTCGCCACGAGCTCCTTGGAGCGGCGCAGCATGAACGGGCGCACGCGGCGGCGCAGGGCCGCCATCCGCTCGGGGTCCCCCCCGGTCTCGATGGGGGTCACGTAGGTCTCGCGGAACCGGCGGTGGCTCGGGAACAGGCCCGGCACGACGACGCCCAGCAGCGCCCACAGGTCGCTGAGGGAGTTCTCCATCGGCGTGCCGGTGATGGCCAGCCGGAAGGGGGCGCGCAGGTCGCGGGCCACCGTGTGCACCTTCGCGGCGCGGTTCTTCAGGAACTGTGCCTCGTCGAAGACCACCCCGCCCCAGTCGAGTCCGCCGTACTGGCCGGCGTCGATCCTCAGGAGCGTGTAGCTGGTGACCACCACGTCCGCCCCCGCCACCTCGTCCGCCACGGCGGTGCCGCGCTTGCGGGTGGTGGTGTCCAGGACGCGCACGTCGAGGTCCGGGGTGAACTTCTCGGCCTCGGCCGCCCACACGGACACCACGGAGCTCGGCGCGACCACGAGGAACGGCGGCCGCTCGGGCCGGGCCTGGCGCGCGTGGGCGAAGAGCGCGAGGGTCTGGACGGTCTTGCCCAGGCCCATGTCGTCGGCCAGGATCCCGCCGAGGTCCTGCTCCCACAGGAACGCGAGCCAGCGCAGGCCCTCCTCCTGGTAGGGGCGCAGGTCGGCCTTCAGGCCGGCGGGGCGCGGGGCCTCGGGGAGGCGCTCGACGGCGGCCAGACGCCCGACGGCGGCGGTCCACTCCGGGTCCTCGTCCACCTCGTCCGCGAGCTCCTTGAGGTCCTCCCAGAAGCCGACCTGGTGCCGTGAGACGGGGGTGTGCTCCGGGGTCCACTCCTGCAGGGTGGCGGCCTCGGAGAGCAGGGCGCGCAACCGGTCGAAGGCGGGGTGGTCGAGGCCCAGGTAGGAGCCGTCCGCGAGGATCAGCGTGGTCCTGCCCTGCACGAGCGCGGTGAACAGCTCCACGAACGGCAGCACGTGCCCGTCCACGGAGACCTGCACGCCGAGGTCGAACCAGTCGTTCTGCGTGGCCTTCGTGCCGACCTCGATGCGCGGGGCGGCCTTCAGCTCGCGGTAGTCGGGGCGGTCGCCGGTGACGTCCACGCGCACGTGGTCCGCGCGCTGCAGCAGCGGCAGCACCTGCTCGGAGAACCGGGCGGCGCCCACGCCCTCGAGGACCTGCTCCTCCGCACGGCCGGCGCGCGGCCAGAGCTCGGCCACGGCGCGCAGCACCGCGTCCTCGTGCCGGGTGTCCCGCAGGGGGTCGCCGCCGGCGTCGAGGCCGAGTTCGCGGGGCGGGTCGAAGTAGAGCCAGGACCAGCGCAGCACGAGCTCGTGGCCGGGTCGGAAGTCGGCGCGCAGCCGCAGCACGGGCGGCTCGAACTCGGGCAGCTCCACGGAGGCGTCGCCGCTGGTCACGGGCAGGGCGCCACGCAGCCGCGGGTAGATCCGGCCGAGGAACTCCTCGCGGTCCGCGGCGGGCACGCGCACGGGCCCGCCGGCGAGCACGAGCTGCTGCACGGCCTCGGGGACGGGGCGTGCGGCGGGGATCAGGTGGAGCACGGCCTCCTCGTCCGTGAGCTCCACGCGGTAGAAGCCGATGCCGCCCACGGCGTGCACACCGCTCAGCCCGGGGACGGGCGGGGCCGGGTCGAGGGCCGGGGCCACGTCCAGGCCGCCGTCGGGGGCGCCGGTGACGTCCAGCCCGACGGCGGCGGGCGCCTCCAGCACCACGTCCGTCAGCAGCCCCAGCGGCACGAGCTCCACCCCGACCTCGCGGGCCTCCGCGAGCAGCTGCCAGATCCGCGGGGAGTCGAAGACGTGCAGACCGAACCAGGCGTCGCCCGGGTAGGAGTCCTCGGCCTGGACCTGACGCCAGATCAGGCGCATCGCCCGCTCCTGGGCGGGGGCGAACTCGGCGCGCGGGAACTGGAACGCCTTCCACGTCAGCCCGCCCTTGATCCACGTCCCCTTGGCCCCGCGCTTGAGCGGGCGCACGGTCACGTACAGCGGGCGGCCCTCGCGCACCTGCTCCTCCCCGGCCGTCGCCGGGCCCCACTGCTGGAACGCGTTGCGGGAGGACTCGGCCACGAGCTCCACGCCGATCGCCAGCGCGGGCGGCGTGCCCAGCCGGCGCGGACCGTCGAGCCCGGCCAGCGGCTCCATGACCCGTCGCCAGTCCAGGCCGGCAGCGGGTGGGGGCGCCGCCCCGTCCGCGGCCGGGGCGTCGAGGCCGGCCGGGCCGCCGCCGTCGTGGCCCCGGCCGGCGGGCGCGGGCAGCGCGTCCGCCGTGGTGACCATCTCGGCGAGCTTGCGGCGGGCGTCGTCGAGGGCCTGGTCGGCGTCGAGGCGGACCACCTGGTAGAGCGCGGCGGCCACGTGCTTGCAGTCCGTCCCGACCGGGCACGTGCAGCGCCCGCCCACCGGCTCCATGAGGGCGCCGGCGCCGTCCTCGGCGGCGTCGTCGTAGGCCTCCTGCAGCTGCACCTGCACCCGGTAGGGGCTGGGCGCGGTGCCCTGGACGGAGGCGCTCAGACGGCCGGTGGCGGCGTCATAGCGCAGGCGCCCCACGGCACCCGACGCGGCCACGGCGAAGCCGCGGTCCGCACTGGTGGGCCCGACGACGGCGCGGATGGCCTCGGTGCGCAGGTGCGGCAGGACGTCTCCGGAATCTGCAGTGGCCATAGCGAGCAGTCTTTCACGGACCGTGCCGGGCCCGCTCCGACCGACGCAGGTCCGGCGGCGTGCCCACTCACGGGCCCCGGGTCCGCACACCTGAGACCTTCAGCCCGACCCGCCCCGGACCCTAGAGTGCGCCCATGGCGTCCACACAGCCCTCCCCCGTCCCCGCCGGTGCCACGCCGGCGTCCCACACCTCCCCCCTCGGCCTGTCCCTGCCGGACGGCCGGGGCCGTCGCGTCCTCGTCACCGGTGCCACCGGTTACGTGGGCGGGCGCCTCATCCCCGAGCTGCTCGCCGCCGGCTTCGACGTCCGGGCCGGCGCCCGGAACCCCTCCGACCTCGCGGACCGACCGTGGTCGGACAGCATCGAGGCGGTGGAGCTCGACCTCACCGAGGCGGACCTCGTCGAAGCCGCCATGCAGGACGTGCACACCGTGCTCTACCTCGTGCACTCCATGGGCGGGGGCGGCGACTTCGTGGCCCAGGAGCAGCGGATCGCGGACATCGTGGGCACCGCCGCGGACACGGCCGGCGTGGCCCAGCTCGTCTATCTCTCCGGCCTGCACCCGGACACGGTCCCCGTCGCGGAGCTGTCCGACCACATGCGCTCCCGCGCCCTCGTGGCCGAGCGTCTCGAGCGGGCGGCGACCCCGGCACTGACGTTCGAGGCCGGGGTGATCATCGGCTCGGGCTCCACCTCGTTCGAGATGATCCGCCACCTCGCCGAGCGGCTGCCCGTGATGCCCGGCCCGTCCTGGCTGAGGAACCGGGTGGAGCCGCTGGCCATCCGCGACGTCCTGTACTACCTCCTGCAGGCCTGCGCCCTCCCGGAGCCCGTGCAGCTGCGGGCCCAGATCGGCAACGGGCACCCCCAGCCGTTCGCGAGCGTGCTGGTGGACTACGCCAAGGCCGCCGGCCTGTCCCGGCGCATCGTGATCCCCACCCCGTTGCCCTTGAAGACCCTGGCGGGCTTCTGGATCGGCATGGTGACCCCCATCCCGGTCGCGGT
Source organism: Micrococcus sp. 093350064-1 (assembly GCF_053627955.1). Classification (NCBI taxonomy): domain Bacteria; kingdom Bacillati; phylum Actinomycetota; class Actinomycetes; order Micrococcales; family Micrococcaceae; genus Micrococcus; species Micrococcus sp. 093350064-1. Next base: position 149,853 of record NZ_JBSEYU010000006.1, on the reverse strand, counting down.
GGCCCTGCCCCTGGCCGCATCCCTCGCCGAGGAGGCGGTCGTGGAGGACCGCTCGGTCCGCGACCTCATCCCGGACCCGCCGGGCGGGCTGACCTCCTACATGGACGCCGTGCGGCTGGCGCTGAAGCGGGAGAAGGAGGGCCCCCTGGACGTCACCTTCGACGCGGACCTCCAGAGCTCCGCGGACCCGGCCGCCCCCCTGCCCTCGGATCCCGAGTGGGCCGGCACCACGGTCTACACGGACGAGCGCGAGCGCGAGTCCGACCTGCCCGCGCAGGAGGTGTGGCCGGTGATCGAGTCGGTGGGCGGCGCCAACGGTTGGTATTCGACCCCGCTGCTGTGGAAGATCCGCGGGCTGATGGACAAGTTGGCCGGCGGGCCCGGCCTGACCCGCGGCCGGCGGGACCCGAACCACCTGCGACGCGGCGACGCCGTGGACTGGTGGCGGGTGGAGGACGTGGAGCCGGGGCGGCGGCTGACCCTGCGGGCGGAGATGAAGGCCGGCGGGCGGGCCTGGCTGCAGCTGAGCACCGAGCCGCGGGAGGGCGGAGGCTCCGTCTACCGCCAGCGGGCGGTCTTCATGCCGGACGGCCTGCTCGGACGCGCCTACTGGACCGCCATCCTGCCCTTCCACGCCGTGGTGTTCCCGGAGATGGCCGCGAACATCCTGGCCGAGGCCAGGCGCCGGCACGACGGCGGCGAGCGTCCCCGCACCCGCGGCCTGCTGCGGCCGCTGGTGGACCGGCTGCCCCTGCGTCGCAACCCGTTGGACAGGCGAGCCCGCGGCGCCGGCGGCGCTCAGTCGCGGGACTGACCGTCGGGGCCACGCCCCCAGTGGGGCCGGGGGCGTGACCGGGCCGCCCGGCGCAGCCACCGCCGCCCGGGGGACAGCCGGGCCCAGTTGACCTGCAGGGTGGTGACCGCCATCCGGCCCTGCCGCACCCGCTGGCGCAGGGAGTGGAAGATGCGCCCGGCGACCTCCACCCGCAGGTCCGGATCGAACCGGATCCGGCGGCCGGCCAGGGCCAGCTGGAAGGACAGGTCCAGGTCATCGTGCACGTCCCCGCGTTCGCGGTGGACGCGGGTCCGCACAGCCTGCCACGCCTCGGCGCGCAGGGCGCAGTTGGAGCCCCAGACGGGGGTGGCCGCCACCGCGGCGCCCGCCCCCCAGCGGTACGCGCCGGTGTAGAGCGCCGCCCGCACCCGTCCCCGGAGGCCGGGCTGGTCGTGGAAGGTCCCCGGCCCGGTGAGGGCGTCGAGCCCGGGGTCGGCGTCGAACCGAGCCACGATCCGTTCGAGCCAGTCCGCGGGCATCCGCGTGTCGGCGTCGCAGCGCACCAGCAGTTCCCCGACCGCGGCGTCCAGGCCGGCGGCCGCCGCGGCCGGGACCCCGCGGCGCGGCTCGTGCACCACCCGCGCGCCGGCGGCGCGGGCGAGCACCGCCGAGTCGTCCACGCAGCCGTTGTCCACCACCACCTCCAGCGCCGGCCGGCTCTGGGAGGCCAGCAGGGCGAGGCACACGCGCAGGTGCTCGGCGTCGTCGAGCACCGGGACGACCACGGAGACCGTGGGGCGGGCCGGGGTCACCGGGTGCGCTCCCGGCGCACGGCGAGGGCGGCGCCGATCCCGGCGCCGACGAGATCGGCGGCGAGGTCGCCGATGGTGTCCGTGTAGCCCACACCGATCTCGGGGGTCACCGCCGTGTGCCCCCACCATTCGGCCAGCTCCCACACCACGCCCAGGGCCACGGCGGCGGCCGCGATCCCCAGCCCGGCCAGGCCCGGGCCGAGCAGCGCCACGGCCTGCCCGGCCTCGGTCCCCCGACGCCGGAGCCATGCCCCCACCACCAGTGCCGTCAGACAGGCGACCACGGCGGAGGCGGCGGCGTGCACGAGCAGGTCCAGCGACGGCACCCGCGGGTAGAGGCCGATGACGCTCAGCCACCCGGCCAGCAGCAGGACCGCCTGCGCGGCCCAGTCCAGGACTCCGCCCGGGGCGAGCCAGCGGGTGAGCCACTGGGAGCCGAACACGAGCAGCATCGCCGCCGCGGACGGCCATCCGGCGTGCACCGCCGCGACCGGGACGAGGATCAGGCCGAGCGCGCGCAACAGGTCTGCGGGGATCAGCGGCAGCATGTCAGCGATCGCCCGGGTGGGGGCGGCGTCCCGGCCGCCGGCCGCGCCGACCGGCACGACCACGGCTCGTCAGCAGCAGCCAGAGCGCCGGCAGCAGCAGGGCGGAGCCGAGCGGGTAGGCGAAGTCCTCGACGGGCGCCTGGCCCACGTAGGCACCCACCAGCAGCTCATGGCCGTAGTCGAAGAGCCCCGCGGCGATCATCACGTTGTCGAAGACCGCCGTGAGGGCCCACAGGGCCACCAGGGTGGCCGCCACGGCTCGCAGGTGCCCGCCCCGCACGCGGCCGACGAGGGCGGCGCCCACGAGCACGGCCAGGGCCAAGCCCACGAAGACGAGGACGAGGTCGAGGAAGGTCACCGGCTCCCCCGGTCGGTCGGATCGGCCGCCGTCGCGGCACGGGCGTCACCTCGCCGGCCGCGCAGCAGGCGCAGCGCCCCGGTGAACAGCACCATCGTGATCTGGCTGAGGAAGAGCAGGAAGAACCCCTCCTCCAGGGGCAGCTGGGGGGCGAGCATCACCCCGGTCATGTAGGGCGACTGCCGGTGCAGGAACACGCCTTCGGCGATCCCCCACAGGTCCCAGGCGAAGAAGTAGGCCACCCCGGCGGCCAGCACCAGCAGCGCCGGGAGCGGGCGATGCCACAGGAACAGCTCGAAGCGCCGGTCCACCAGCAGCATGCAGCCGATGACACCCAGCAGGGCCAGCAGGTAGATCATGCCGCCGCCCCCCGGGTCAGCGCCCACCCGATCAGCAGCAGGGTCACGAGGAAGCCGGTCACGTAGTTCAGGGGGAGGAACAGCTGCCAGCCGCGGTGGGCCGCGCCCGAGGTGGCGTCCGTGATGCGGCGGAAGCGCAGGGTGTTCACCACGTAGGGCACGGCCAGCAGCGCCGCGAGCGGGCCCGGCGGGTCGGTGGCCAGCAGCAGCAGGCCCGCCGCCGCGTACAGGCCGGCGGCGAGCAGGACGGTGCGCCGAGCGCCCAGCACGGTGGCCACCGAGGCCAGGCCCCCCTCCCGGTCCGGCACCACGTCCTGCACGGCCCCGAACATCTGCGAGGCCATGCCCCACAGGAAGAACGCCCCCAGCAGCGCCGCCAGGCCGGGCGTGGGGGTCGCCCCGGCGAGCACGAGGCCGTAGACCGCGGGGGAGACGAAGTGGGTGGCGGAGGTCGCCGCGTCCAGGAAGGGCCGCTCCTTGAACCGCAGCCCCGCCCAGGAGTACGCCACCACCGCGAACAGGCTCACCGCCAGCACCAGCACGGCGGCCCACTCGCCCCGCACGGCGGACCAGCCCGCGAGCACGGCCACGAACGGCACGGGCAGCAGCACCGACCACGCCAGCACCCGGCGGCGCACCCCGGGGTCGCCCAGCACGGAGCCCTCCACGCCCCCCTTGCGGGGGTTGCGCAGGTCCGAGGGGAAGTCGAACACGTCATTGATGCCGTACATGGCCAGGTTGTAGGGCACGAGGAAGAACACGACGCCCAGGACAACCAGCCACGCGGGCAGCCCCCCGGTCAGGATCGCGGCGGCGGCGAACGGGTACGCCGTGTTCACCCAGCTGACCGGCCGGGACGCCCAGAAGAGGGTGCGGATCATGCGCCGCTCCCCCCGGGGCCCGCGGGCCGGGCCCTGCGCGCGTCGTGGCGCAGTTCGTCCCGGACCACTTCGGCGGAGATCAGGCACATGGGCACCCCGATGCCCGGGCGCACCGAGGAGCCCGCGTACATCAGGCCGGCCACGTCCGCGTCCCGCACCGAGGGACGGAACATGGCCGACTGCGCCAGCGTGTGCCCGGGGCCCAGCAGCGAACCCCGCCAGGCGTGCACGTCCGCGGCGAAGTCACCGGGCCCGTAGGTGCGCCGCACCACGATGCGCTCGGCCAGGTCCGGGATCCCGGCCCAGCGGGCCAGCTGGTCGAGGGCCCGGTCCGCCACGGCCTCCACCTGGGCGTCCCCGGCGCGGTCCACCCGCCAGCCCTGGCCGTCACGGACCCGGATGCCGCCGCGCCCCCACCCCGGCTCGGCGGGGGCCGGGACGAGGATGAAGAGGTTCTCGTCGCCCTCCGGGGCCACGCCCGGGTCCGTGGCGGAGGTGCGCGAGACGTAGATCGACGTGTCCGCGGCGAGGTCCTCTCCCCGTTCGATGCGCCCGAAGTTGTCCTCCCAGTCCGCCGTGAACAGCAGGGTGTGATGGGCCAGCTGGGGCAGGGATCCGCGCACCCCCACGCACACGAGCACGCCGGAGGGGCCGGGGTCGCGCCGGTCCCACGTGGACTCCGCGACGCGCCGGCCGGGAGGCAGCAGACGGGTCTGCACGTGGTGCAGGTCCGCGGCGGCCACCACCACATCGGCGTCGAGGCGTCCCGCGGCGCCGTCGTCGGACCGCCAGGCGACGCCGGTCACCCGGCCCGGGCGGCGACGTCGGCCCTCGTCCCCGCGGGCTGCTCCCGGCCTGGGCAGGCGGGCGGCCAGGCGTCCGAGGCGGCCGGCGGGGGCGGGACGGTCCACCACCTCGACGGCGGTCGCCTCGACCCCGGTGCGGATCTCCACGCCGGCCTCGCGCACGACCTCCGCCATGGCGTCCACCAGGGCCGCGAAACCGCCGAGGGGGTACTGCACGCCGTCGGCGAGGTCCAGATGGGACATCAGGTGGTACATGGCGGGGGCACGGTCGGGGGACGTGCCGAGGAAGACCGCCGGGTAGCCCAGGATCTGGCGCAGCCGGGGGTCCTGGAAGCGGGCCGCGACGTGGGAGCGCAGGCCCCCCAGCAGCTGGGGCCCGAGGGCCGGCAGGGCGCGCAGGACGTCCGGGTGGGCCAGGGCGGCCGGCCGGCGGAAGTCCGTGTAGAGGAAGTGGTCCTTGGCGAGCCCGTAGATCCGGGACGCGGAGTCGAGGTAGGCCCGCAGGCGGCGCCCGGCGCCGGGCTCGAGGGACTCGAACAGCGCCTCCGCGTGGCCGGTGCGCACGTCCACGGGGGGCTCGTGGAGGTGTTCCTCGAAGTACACCCGGTAGCCGGGGTCCAGGCGGCGCAGGTCCAGCCGTTCCGCGGCGGAGGTCCCCATGAGGCGGAACCAGCGGTCGATCACCTCGGGCATCAGGTACCAGGAGGGCCCGGTGTCGAAGGTGAACCCCGCCTCGGACCAGCGTCCGGCACGGCCGCCCAGGACGGCGCCGCGCTCCAGCAGCGTCACCCGGTGCCCGTCACGGGCCAGCAGGCCCGCCGTGGCCAGTCCGGCGAACCCGCCGCCCACCACCACGGTGCGCGGGCCGGGAGCGGTGTCCCGGGCGCTCATCGGCGGCCTCCCCGGCGGCCCCGTGCCAGGACGCGGGCGGCGATCCGGGCCTTCTGGCGGTCCGGCACCCGGATACGGCGGTGGGCCAGCTCGGCCGCCGGGGTCGCCTCGATCCGGTCCACCAGGGCCGCGAACAGTCCGTGCGCCAGGGCCACGGCGCGCCCGGCCCCGGGGTCCAGGGCACGGATGCCGGGAAGGGCGGCGTCGAGGTCGGCGCGGACCTCGGCCACGAGCTCGGCCTTGCGCGCCTCGGTGAGCACGCCCGGTGCGGCACCGGGCAGGTAGGTGCGGCCCAGCTCGTGGTGGTCCGCGGCCAGGTCCCTGAGGAAGTTGACCTTCTGGAACGCCGCCCCCAGCCGGGAGGCCTGCGCGCGCAGCTCCTGCCGCTGGCCCGGGGTCCGGGCCCGCGTGCCGGGGAGGGAGAGGAAGACCTGCAGGCACATCAGTCCCACCACCTCGGCCGAGCCGTGGATGTAGGCGTCCAGGGATTCGGCGCCGTGCTCGCGGATCCCCAGGTCCGCGCGCATGGAGGCGAAGAAGGGACGGGTCAGCTCCGGGGTGATGCCGTGGCGACGGGCCACGTCGGCGAAGGCGTGCAGGACCGGGTCGGTGGCGAAGCCCGACGCCATCGCGGCCTCACATGCCCGCTCATAGTCGTCCAGGGCGGCGCGGACCCCGGCCTCGTCGAGCCCGGCGGCCACCGCGACGCCGTCGACCACCTCGTCGGCGACGCGGACCATGGCGTAGATCGTCGCCACGTCCTGGCGTGCCTGCCGGGGCAGGGTGCGGCAGGCCCAGGAGAAGGACGTGGAGTAACGGCGGATCACCTGGGCCGCTGCGGCGTGGGCCGTCCGCGTGTACAGCGCGGCAGGGATCGGGGCGGGCGCGGCCATCTCAGGACCTCCGGGTCAGCACGGCGTGGCAGGCGTCGGCGAACTCCGCCCGGACCGTCTCGTCCAGGGGCAGGGCCGCGATGCGCTCGCGGGCGCGGACGGTGAGCTCGGCGGCGACGTCGAGGGCGTGCTCCCGGGCACCGGCCGCCTCGAGGGCGCGGCGGGCGGCCTCGATGTCCGCGGGGGTGGCCGGGCCCGCGTCGAGCAGGGCGCGGACGGCGGGGATGCGGCGGCCGTGGGCGGTGAGCACGGTGGCCTTGCCCTCGCGCAGGTCGCCGTCGGCGGACTTGCCGGTCTCCCCGGGATCGCCGAACACGCCGAGGACGTCGTCGATCACCTGGTAGGCGGCGCCGAGGTCGGCGCCGGCCTCGCCCATCGCCCGGGCGAGGTCGGGATCCGCCCCGGCCAGGAGGGCGCCGGCGCGCAGGGGCGCGCCGACCGTGTAGTGCGCCGTCTTGAGCCGTTGCATGGCGAGGATGCGGTCGGGATCGGGCTCCTCACCGGTGTGGCGGGACAGCCCCAGGAGCACGTCCTCGAGCTCGCCGGCCGCAGTCACGGCGGCGGCGTCGAAGACGACGGCGGCGGCCTCGGCGGCCCGGGCGGTGTCGGCGGCACAGGTGGCGGCGAGCCGGAACGCCTGGGTGAGCAGGACGTCCCCCGCGATGAGGGCGACGGCGACCCCGGCGTGGGCGGCGTCCGCGGCGGGCACCCCGCGGGCCTCGAGGCGGTGCCGGGCGGAGGCGTGCACGGCGGGCTGGCCGCGCCGCAGCACGTCCCGATCGATGACGTCGTCGTGGACGAGCAGCGCGGTGTGCAGCAGTTCGAAGGCGGCCCCGAGTCGGTCGACGGCAGCGCGGCCGGACGGAGGGACCGGGTCGGCGGTCGCCAGGCGCCAGCCGAGCTCGACGAGACGGGGGCGGATGAGCTTGCCGGCGCCCACATGGACGTGGAGCGAGTCGAGCAGCTCGGCGAAGGCGGCGGATCCGGGTGCCTGGGCCGCGGCATGCCGGAGCGCGGCGTCCAGCTCGGCGGTCACCCCGGAGAGCGCGGCCTCGCCGCCCGTCCTCGCTTCACCCATGGCGCCTCCTCGGTGGCGGACACGACGCGGCACCGACCGCCGCATCTGTTCGACCGTCTAACTTCTGGACGCAGAAGACACTACGGGCCGCGCCGGTCCCGCGTCCATCCGCGGCGGTCCCGGGCGGCGCGATCTCACGACGCACGGGGCCGCCGGCGGGATCAGGCGTCGGCGGACGCCGTCTCCAGGGTGATCTCCGGGTCCACGATCTGACCCTCCCACTCACCGGAGACCCCGTACACGACGCAGTGCTTCTCGTCGGTGCCGTAGTTGCCCAGCTCGGAGGAGGTCAGGACGGCCCCGTTCAGCTGGTCCTCCTTCTCCTCGCTCAGGCGCTGGGCCTGGGCGGTGCAGGTCTGGGCGGCGGCCGGGTCGGCCTCCTCACCCTCGGCCACGGCCGGCACGGCCCAGAGGTACTCCGCGGTGTGGGCGCCCTCGCAGTCGGTGGTCTCGAAGGAGGACAGGTCACGGGCGCCGAGCGGGGCGGTGAAGCACGTGCCGGCCTCGTAGTCGGCCGGGGCCGCGGACAGCGACGACGCCGAGGCGGACGACGACTCCGCACCCTGCGCGGACGCGGAGGCGGGCGCCGTCGTCGAGGCGGACGCGTCGGCGTCGGACGAGTCCTGACCGCCGCACGCGGTGAGGGCCAGCAGCGCGGCAGCGGACACGCCGGCAAGACGGGCGGAACGGGACAGGGCGGCGAAGGCCATGGGGGTGCTCTCCTCGAGTGACGTGGGACGCGCCGGGGTGTGGCGCCGACCTCAGCACTCTAGCCACGCCCGGCCGTCGGGATCGGACTGAGGTGACGTGGCCCACATCTGATGGGTGGCCCGGCTCGCCTGCCACACTGAGAGGCATGCAGACCCCGGCCACGCCCTCCCCGCCCGACCGCCCCTCCCCCGTCGCCCGACCGTGGTTGGCGGCCTCGGACGTCCCGGTCGCAGGCCCCGACGACGTCGAGCGCGTGGTCCTGCTGTCCCCGGAGGGCGAGGCCGTGGGCACGGAGGCCAAGGCCACGGTCCACCGCCGCACCGAGGACGGCGGCACGCCCCTGCACCTGGCCTTCTCCTGTCACGTGTACGACGAGGCCGACCGGTTCCTGCTCACCCGCCGGGCGCTGGGCAAGGCGGCGTTCCCCGGGGTGTGGACCAACGGGTTCTGCGGGCACCCCGGCCCCGGCGAGTCCCCCGCGGAGGCCGTGCTGCGCCGCGCCCCGCAGGAGCTGGGCGTGGAGGTGTCCGACGTCGTCGAGGTGCTCCCCGACTTCCGCTACCGGGCCGCAGACGCCTCCGGCATGGAGGAGCACGAGATCTGCCCGGTGTTCCGGGCCCGGATGCACGGCGACCCCGCCCCGGAGCGGGACGAGGTCGCGGAGTGGTGCTGGGTGGAGCCGGCCGATCTGGCCGCCGCCCTGGCCGCCGTCCCCCGGGCGTTCAGCCCGTGGCTCGTGGAGCAGTGGCAGCAGGGGGCGTTCGACCCGCGGTGAGCGGCCGGCGCGGCGACGCCGCGCGGGCCGTCAGCGGCCGTTGACGTCGTCGAGGTGGGCGGCGGTGGACTGCACGGCCTCGTCCTGCGCCGGCTCGGCGTCGCCCTGCTGGCCCTGCTGCTCCTCGGCCAGGCGGCGGACCTCTGCGATGTCGAGGCCCTTGACCTGGTCGAGCAGCTGCTCGAGCGCGGTGCCCGGCAGGGCGCCGGCCTGGGAGAACACGAGCACGCCGCCGCGGAAGGCCATGAGCGTGGGGATGGAGGTGATGCCGGCCATCGCCGCCAGCTGCTGCTGGTCCTCCGTGTCGACCTTGGCGAACACGACGTCCTCGTGCTTCTCGGAGGCGGCCTCGAACACGGGGGCGAACTGGCGGCACGGGCCGCACCAGCCGGCCCAGAAGTCCACGAGCACGGTGTCGTTCTCGGCGACGGTGGAGCCGAACTCCTCGAGGGTCAGGTCCTTGGTGGCCACGGTGGGTCCTTTCGTCAGCGGGGCCGACGCGCTCACGCCGGCGATCGTCCTGCCGACCACAACGGACACCCCGCCGCACCTATTCCGCCCCACCCCGCTTTCGTTCGGGAAACGGCGGCGTGTCCCGGCACTTTCGTTCGGGAAACGGGCGCCTTGCACGCACTGTCGTGGCCGAGACGGGAGCCGTCGTCGCCGCTTCCTAGACTGACCGCATGACCGCCACTCCCGCCCTGCCCCTGCTCGTGCTCAACGGCCCCAACCTGAACCTGCTCGGCACCCGCGAGCCCGAGGTCTACGGCACGGCCACCCTCGACGACGTCCGTGCGCTCACCGAGGCCCGCGCGGCCGAGCACGGGCTGACCGTGGACTTCCGACAGTCCAACCACGAGGGCGAGCTCATCGACTGGATCCAGGAGGCCCGCACCTCCCACGCTGGCGTCCTCATCAACCCCGCCGCGTACTCGCACACCTCCATCGCGATCCGCGACGCCCTCGCCGCCGTCGACCGGCCGATCGCCGAGGTGCACATCTCCAACGTCCACCGGCGCGAGGCGTTCCGGCACCACTCGCACGTCTCCGCCGTCGCCGACGTCGTGATCGCCGGGGCGGGCGTCCAGGGCTACGCCCTCGCCGTCGACTGGCTCGCCGCGGCTGTGCGCCGCTGAGCGCTGGTCAGGACCCGCCTGGCCGTGCCTAGGGTCGGTGGTACGAGCCGGTGGCCACATCAGGGCGCCGGCACCCGACGACGAAGGAGTCACGCCATGGGCACCCAGGATCCCCGCGCCCGTCTGCTCGAGAAGCTCGCGAAGGTGAACGTCTGCATGCTGACCACCGCTGAGCAGGACGGCACGCTCGTCACCCGCCCGATGGGCCTGCAGCAGGCGGAGGACGGCGGCACGCTCTGGTTCCTCACACGCGCCACCTCCGACGTCGCGGCGGACGCTCCGCAGCACCCGGTCAACGTCGCCGTGCAGGACAAGGACTTCTGGGCTTCCCTCGCGGGCCACGGTCAGCTCGTCCGCGACGACGCGCGCAAGAAGGAGTTCTGGAACCCGGCCACCGAGGCGTTCTTCGGTGAGGGCTCGAGCCCCGAGGATCCGCAGATCGTGCTCGTGCGCGTGGATGTGCAGACCGCCCAGTTCTGGGAGTCCCCGGGCGCGGTGGCCACCGCCGTCGAGCTGGTCAAGGCCAAGGTCACCGGCGGGACCGCCGAGCCGGGCGACAGCGAGACCGTCCGCTTCTGACGGCGCCTCCCGACGCCGGCCTCGCGACTCGCCCGCGGAGGGGCCGGCGAGCGCCGCGCGAGGGGCCTTGGCGGGTCAGTCGACGTCCTCGGCCGCCAGCTGGCCGCACGCGCCGTCGATCTCCTTGCCGCGGGTGTCGCGCAGGGTGGTGGGGATGCCGGCGGCGTTGAGCCGGTCCACGAACTCGCGCGTCACGTCCTTCTCCGAGGCGGTCCAGATGGAGCCCGGCGTCGGGTTCAGCGGGATCGGGTTCACGTGCACCCAGCCCTTGCCCCGGGCGTTGAGCTTCTTGGCCAGCAGGTCGGCGCGCCACGCGTGGTCATTCATGTCCTTGATGAGCGCGTACTCGATGGACACCCGGCGGCCGGTGGCCACGAAGTAGTCGTACGCGGCGTCGATCGCCTCGTCCGCCTTCCAGCGCGAGTTCACGGGGATCAGCTCGTCGCGCAGCTCGTCGTCCGGCGCATGCAGGGACAGCGCGAACGTCAGCGGCACGCCCTCCTCGGCCAGCTTCCGGATGGCCGGCACCAGGCCGACGGTGGACAGCGTGATGTTCCGCGCGGACATGCCCAGGCCCTCAGGCGAGGGGTCCACCATGCGGTGCACGGCGGCCATCACGCGCTTGTAGTTGGCCAGGGGCTCACCCATGCCCATGAACACGACGTTGGTGACGCGGTCGGCGTCGTGCCCGCCGTCCTTGCGCTTGCCGCCCAGTCCGCCCTGGGCGATCACCTGGTTGGCCAGCACGATCTGCTCCACGATCTCCGCCGTGGACATGTTGCGGGTCAGCCCGGCCTGGCCCGTGGCGCAGAACGGGCAGTTCATCCCGCAGCCGGCCTGGCTGGACACGCACAGCGTCACGCGGCCGGGGTACCGCATGAGCACGGACTCCACGAGCGCGCCGTCGAACAGCCGCCACAGGAACTTGACGGTGTCCCCGCGGTCGGTCTCCATGCGCCGGACCTCGGTGAGCAGCGGCGGGAAGAACGCCTCCGCGATCGCCTCCCGCTTGTCCTTGGGCAGGTCCGTCATCTGCTCCGGATCGGTGGTGTAGTGCTCGAAGTAGTGCACCGAGAGCTGCTTGGCGCGGAACGCCGGCAGCCCGATCTCCTTGGCCTTCTCCTGCCGTTCCTTCAGCGTGAGGTCGGCCAGGTGGGTGGGCGGCTGGGAGACGCGCGGCTGCTTGAACTGCAGCTGCGGTCGGCCGTCCGGGCCCATCGGCTGGGTCCAGCCCTCGGTCTTCGGCATCACCTGGGGGCGCTCGGCGGTGGCGGCCTCGCGGCGCTTGGGCGCGGAGAGCTGGTGGCCGACGCCGGCGCGGCGCATGCGCTCTCGGTCCTCGGCGAGCTGGCGCGCCTCGGACTCGTCGATCAGGCCGCGCTCGGGGCGGCCGAGGGCCGGCTTGCCGGCGCGGTCCCTCTGGCGGTTCGGGGTGGGCTTCGATCCGGGGCGGCGGGGCTGGTAGTCAGACATCGGCACCATTCTCCCAGACGGGGCGGACTTCGCGGCGGGTCGCCTCCACGTCGACGGCGCCGCGCGGCCCCGGCATCCGGGGCAGCCCCCGCAGGACCCAGCGGACGACGACGCCGCGCACCCTCGCCGGCAGCGGCCGGTACAGGGTCCGCGCCAGCCCCCAGAGGCGTGCCTCCCGGACGGAGTCCCGCCCGGTCCAGGACCAGCCGAGGCCGGCGCGCACGCGCCCCGGGAGGAGGCCGGCGGTGACGAACCGGGCCAGGGGCAGGGCCGCCCGCAGCGGCGCGGGGACGCCCTGGCCGGAGAACAGGTCGGCGGCGATCCGCCGCGCGTCGTCCGTGACCTCGAGCCGGGCCACCCGGTCGTCCCAGTAGTCCGCGAACGCCGCGCGGTCGACCGGCCAGGCGGAGGCGGGGACCTCCAGGCTCGTGGCGAGCGGGGCGTACCCGCGGTAGAGGCGGTCGGCGTCCTCGGCGTCGAGGGCGCCCCACATCCGGCGGCGCACCTGCTCCCCCATCGCGTAGAGGGTGGCGGCCACCCAGAGCTGGGCGTCCGGGTCGGCGGCGTCGTAGGGGTGGCCTCCGGCGTCGACCCCGCGGACCGGGCGGTGCGCCGCCCGCACCCGGTCGACGACCGCGTCTCGCAACGACGCGGCCTCGGGGAGGGTGACCGCGTAGATGTAGGCGAGCGTGTGGCGGAGCCGGCGCATCGGGTCCTCGGTGAACCGGGAGTGGACGGCGACGCCGGCCCCCACCGGCCGGTGCGCCACCTGGAGCAGGATCGCCGCGCCGGCGCCGGCGAGGATCACGGCCTCGCGGGCGAGGGCGGCCGCAGAGGTCGGGGCGGAGCGGCGGTCGGGGCGCATGGTCCCAGCCTCGCACCGGGCCGGGCAGAGGGGCAGGGGGCGAAGATGAACGGCGCTGTTCACCTTCTGTTCACCTAGCTGTCCGCCTGGCGCTCGTGGCGCCTCGACACGAAAGTAGCGTGATGGCGCCGATTTCGCGGCATACAGGCGGGCGCAACAGGGTGTCACAGGTCACGTTGGTGAACACGGAGTTGCACTCCGGGAGAAAATCTGTAAACTTGTTCACAAGCAGTTCACCTAGCGTTTACGGAACGCGAGGTTGGGACTCCACCGAACCCATCACCCGCGGCCCCGCCGCGACGATCCGCCGGACTCATGGTCCGGCAACCGAAGGAGGTGCTCACCGTGAGCATCAACACGACCAGCCACCACCTGCCCACCGCCCCGAGCCCCCTCATGCAACGCCACGTGCTCCAGCGCGTCGAGGAGACCCTCCTCCGCCGCTTCGAGGGCACCGTCACCGCCGAGACCGTCCGCTCGGTCGTCCGCGAGGTCGTCGCCGACCTCAAGCGCGGCGCCCGCATCACCACCTTCCTGCCGGCCCTCGCCGAGCGCGAGGCCACCCGCCGCCTCCAGGCCGCGACGCCGGCCCACGAGGCCATGGCCGTCGCCGCCTGATCCCCCATACCGACGCGACGACCCGTCGGCCCGCCCCGCGAGGGGCCGTGGCCGGCGGGTCTTCTCGCCTCCCCGGACGCTTTCGTTCGGGAAACGGCGGGCCCCAGGACGCTTTCGTTCGAGAAACGGTGTGAACGCTCCGGGGCGCCGTTCCCCCGCCGCCCACGCGACTCCGAGGTGCGGCGCCGTTTCTCACACGAAAGCACCGCGACACGCCGCCGTTTCCTACACGAAAGCGTGGGTGACGCGAACGGGGGGGGGGGGCACGGCACGGGAGGCCTCAGTCCGCGGCGACGCCCAGCGCTCGGCGCATCGGCAGGAACTTGGCCCGGATCTCCGTGACCTCCTCCTCGGGCACCGCTCCCGGGACCATCCCGCCCCCGGCCTGCAGCCGCACCCCGCCGGGCACCTGCTGGCCGCAGCGCAGTGCCAGGGCGATCTCGCCGTCGCCGTCCTGATCCAGCCACCCGACCGGCCCGGCGTAGCGGCCGCGGTCCACGGGCTCGACCTCCGCGATCACCCGCACCGCGTCCGGCGTGGGGGTCCCGCCGACGGCCGCCGTCGGATGCAGCGCGGCCACCACGTCCAGCACGGTCCCCCGCCCATCCCGCAGCCGGCCGCGCACGGACGTGGCCAGGTGGTGCACGTTCGGCAGGGTCAGGACGGTGGGCGCGGGGTCGTCATCGGCGAGGTCGACGACGGGCGCCAGCGCGTCCAGCACCGACCGCGCGGCCCAGCGATGCTCCTCCGCCAGCCGCGGATCAGAGGCCAGCCGCTCCCGCAGCGCGGCGTCCTCCTCCTCGTCCGCGCCGCGCGGCATGGACCCCGCCAGCACCCGCGAGCCCACGAGCCCCGCGTGCCGCGTGGCGAGGACCTCGGGCGTGGCGCCCAGCAGCCCGCCGACGGCGAACACCCAGGTCTGCGGGTACTCGCGGCGCAGCTCCCCGATCGCCCGCCACAGGTCGGCGTCGTCCGCGGGGACGGTCATCGTGCGGCTGATCACGACCTTCGCCAGCTCCCCGCCCGAGTCGGCCATCCGCGTCAGCAGCTCGCGCACCCCGGCCGCGTAGCCGGCGTCGTCCCAGGCACGGTCGGCGACGCCGGCGGGCAGGGGCACCGCACCGTCGGCCAGCAGCCGGGCTCCGCGGTCCGCGGCGACGGCGGCTGCGAGCGCGTCCGCGTCCACGTGCTGGGCCACGTCCCGCACGCCGGACGGCGTGGCGCGGCGCAGATCCGCGGGGATGCGCAGGACCGCGGGCTCAGGCGAGTCGTCGGCGAAGGTCGAGGAGATCCAGCCCCGCAGCGGGGCCGTCGGGTCCGGTCGCCCGGCGACGGCGGTCTGCCACAGCGCGGAGAGTCGGCGGAGCCGGTCGGTGCCGTCCAGGAGCACGGTCCAGCCGCCCTCGCCCCGCCACGCGTCGTCCCCGTGCGCCCACAGCACCGCCCGGGCGAACGGGGGGACGGCGGCCTCGGGGGCCCCGGTCGCGGGGGCGCCGAGGTCCGGGAGCAGGGAGCGGACAGACATGGCCCCCATTCTCTCCCACCTCGGCGGACCCCCGCTCCGGGCCCGGGCGTCGGCCACCGCCCCGACGACGGCGGCGAGCAGCGTCGTCGGGCGCGGAGGGATCCCGTCAAGGCTTGCGCCGGCACACCCGACGTCGCAGGGTGGGGGCACCCGTTCACCTCGCGTTCAGCCGACCGCCTTCCCCGGAGGACTCGCACCATGACCCCCATCCCCCCGGACCCCCACGCCGATCACGCACCGGCGGTGGACGACATGCCGCTGGACACGACGGCCGCGCCGGACATCCCCGCCGCG
Organism: Micrococcus sp. 093350064-1; assembly: GCF_053627955.1. Classification (NCBI taxonomy): domain Bacteria; kingdom Bacillati; phylum Actinomycetota; class Actinomycetes; order Micrococcales; family Micrococcaceae; genus Micrococcus; species Micrococcus sp. 093350064-1. Next base: position 134,476 of record NZ_JBSEYU010000006.1, on the reverse strand, counting down.
GTGGACCCCGTGCCGCACGGGATGGCCGCGCACGTGCTCGAGCGCGAGGTCGGGCCGCTGATGGCGCGCTTCCCCGGCGTGGCCGACGAGGCGACGGTGCGTCAGCTCCTGTTCGACTCCTACGCCGAGCTCGCCGAGACGAGCCGCCACCCGGAGATGCTGCCGACCATCTCGGTGCAGCATGCCGCCTCGCGCCTGCGCGCCAGGGCGATCAACCAGGGCAGCATCGAGTCCCGCCACCCGCGTGTGCTGTTCGTCTGCCACGGCAACGCCGGCCGCTCGCAGATGGCCGCGGCCCTGCTCGAGAACCGCACCCACGGCGAGGTCAGGGCCCGCTCGGCCGGCACGGAGCCCGCCGGCGAGGTCATCTCCACCGCGTTCGAGGCGATGAACGAGATCGGCATCCCGCTGCACCACACGTACACCAAGGGCCTGGACCCGGACGTGCTCCGGGCCGCCGAGATCGTGGTGCTCTTCGACGGCGCGGATCCGTTCGAGATCCCCGAGGGCGCGCAGGTGCAGAAGTGGTCCGTGCCGTCGATCCGCGGCATGAGCCTCGAGCAGGTGCGCGGCGTGCGCGACGCCCTGGACCTGGAGGTCCGCGGCCTGATCGCCGATCTGGGCGAAGCCGCCACCCCGCTGCCGGAGGAGGGCACCCGCGTCGGCCGACCCCTTGACCCATACCCCCCTGGGGTATAGAACGGGGGTATGAGCACGGACAGCACGACGACGGCGCCCGCCGCCGCCTCGCCCCTTCCGTCCGCCGCGGCGGATGCCTGCGACGGCCACCGGCCCCCGCACGAGGTCCACCGGGACAAGGCGAAGCACCTGGCGCGACTGCGCCGCATCGAGGGGCAGGTGCGCGGCCTCCACCGCATGGTGGACGAGGACGTGTACTGCATCGACGTCCTCACGCAGGTCGCCGCCGTCACGAAGGCGCTGCAGTCCCTCAGCCTGAATCTCACCTCGGAGCACCTGCGTCACTGCGTGGCGGAGGCCGCGGTGCAGGCCGAGGCGGAAGGCCGCACCGAGCTCATCGACGAGAAGGTCGCCGAGGCGACGGCCGCCCTCGGCCGCCTGCTGCGCTGACCGGCGCCGTCGCCCACCCACCACCGCACGAGGAGCACGAGATGACCACCACCGACCTGAAGATCACCGGCATGACCTGCGGCCACTGCGCCGCCTCCGTCCGGGAGGAGCTCGGCGAGATCGCCGGCGTCTCCGCCGTGGACGTGGACCTGAACGCCGGGGGCGTGTCCACCGCCACCGTCACCTCCGAGGGCCCCCTCGACCCCGCCGCCGCGCGCGCCGCCGTCGAGGAGGCCGGCTACACGCTGGTGGAGGCCTGACCCCATGACCCACCCCGCCTCCTCCACCCCGGCCGGCCCGCAGTCCGAGACCACCCGCCGCGTCGACCTGGACGTCACCGGCATGACCTGCGCCTCGTGCGTGGGCCGCGTCGAGCGCAAGCTGGGCAAGCTCGAGGGCGTCACGGCGTCCGTGAACCTGCCGCTCGAACAGGCGACCGTCACCGCGCCCGCCGGCGTGTCGGACGAGGAGCTCGTGGCCGCCGTCGAGAAGGCCGGGTACGGCGCCACCGTGCGCCGTCCCGCCCCGCCGGCCGGACACGCCGGACACGCCGGGCACGCGCACACCTCCGAGCACGGCGAGGAGCACGGCGAGGAGCACGGCGAGGAGCATGCCGCGGACCATGACGGCGTGGACCACCACGACCACATGGCCCACGGTCCGAGTGAGGACGTGCTCACACCGCGCCTGATCGGCGCGGCGGTGCTGACGGTGCCGCTCGTGCTGATCTCCATGGTCCCGGCGCTGCAGTTCCCGCACTGGGGCTGGGTCGCGTTCGCCCTGGCGGCGCCCGTGGCGCTGTGGGCGGCGTGGCCGTTCCACTCGGCGGCGTTCCGCGCGGCCCGGCACGGCTCGTCCACGATGGACACCCTCGTGTCCCTGGGCGTGCTCGTCTCCTTCTCCTTCTCGGCCGTGGAGCTGATCCTGGCGCCGGACATGACCGCCCACGTGGGCGGGACCATGGCGGAGATGGCCCACCACAGCCTGTACTTCGAGACGGCCGCGGTCATCACCACGTTCCTGCTGCTGGGCCGCTGGCTCGAGGCCCGCGCCAAGCGGGAGGCCGGCGCCGCGCTGCGGGCCCTCCTGGACCTGGGCGCGGCCCAGGCCACCCTCTACGACCCCGAGACCCACGACGAGCGCACGGTGCCCGCCGAGTCCCTCGCGCCGGGCGACGTCGTGCTGATCCGCCCCGGCGAGAAGGTGCCCACGGACGCCGAGGTGCTCGAGGGCACCTCGGCCGTGGACGCTTCCCTGCTCACCGGCGAGTCCGTGCCCGTGGAGGTCGGCCCCGGGGACGCCCTCACCGGCGCCACCCTGAACACCTCGGGCCGGCTCGTGGCCCGCGCGACGCGGGTCGGCTCGGACACGACGCTCGCCCAGATGGGGCGGCTCGTCTCCGAGGCGCAGACCGGCAAGGCGCGCGTGGCCCGGTTGGCCGACCGCATCTCCGCCGTGTTCGTGCCGATCGTGCTCGGGATCGCCGTGCTGACCTTCGCGGTGTGGATGATCGTGACCGGCGACCTGCCGTCCGCGCTGCGCGCCGGCGTGGCCGTGCTCGTGATCGCGTGCCCGTGCGCCCTCGGCCTGGCGACCCCGGTCGGCCTGCTGGCCGGCACCGGCCGCGCCGCGCAGCTGGGCATCCTCATCCGCGGCCCCGAGGTGCTCGAGGACTCGCGCACCGTGGACACGATCGTGCTGGACAAGACCGGCACCGTGACCGAGGGCCGCATGGCGCTGGCGGACGTGCTCGTCCTCGACCCCGCTTTCGTGGCCGAAACGGGCGCCTCCCGGAGCGCTTTCGTTGACGAAACGGGCGCCTCCGGGAGCGTTTTCGTTGACGAAACGGCGCCGGACCGGGCCGCCGATGTCCTGCTGACCCTGGCGGCCGCCGTCGAGCGCGGCTCCGAGCACCCGATCGCCCGCGCGATCGTGACCGGCGCCGAGGAGCGCGGCCTGACCGTGCCCGGCGTGGCGGACTTCGCCTCCACGGCCGGCGGCGGCGTGTCCGGGCTGGTCGCCCTCCCCCACGACGACGGCGCCCTCGGCTCCGGCGCGCACGGCGCCGCCGGCCCGGATCCGGTCCGCGTGGCCGTCGGCCGCGGCTCCGTCCTCGAGACCGCCCTCGACGGCGGCATCCCCGCCGAGCACCGTGCCGCGTTCGAGGCGGCGGAGCAGGCCGGCGCCACGGCCGTGTGGGTCGCGGTCGGCGGCCGCGTGGCGGGCGTCCTGTCCGTGCGGGACACCGTGAAGGAGACCTCGGCGGACGCCATCGCCCGGCTCAAGGAGCTCGGCCTGCGCCCGCTGCTGGTGACCGGGGACAACGCCGCCGTCGCCACCCAGGTGGCGGACGCCGTCGGGATCCCGGCCGCGGACGTGGTGTCCGGCGTGCGCCCCGAGGACAAGGTGGACGTGGTGACGCGCCTGCAGTCCGAGGGCGCCGTGGTGGCCATGGTGGGCGACGGCGTCAACGACGCCCCGGCGCTCGCCGCGGCGGACATGGGCATCGCCATGGGCTCGGGGACGGACGTGGCCCGCGAGGCCGCGCAGATCACCGTGATGGGCGACGACCTGCACCAGGTGGTCCAGGCACTCGACCTGAGCCGTCGCACCCTGGGGATCATCCGCACCAACCTGTTCTGGGCGTTCCTCTACAACGTGCTCGGCATCCCGGTCGCGGCCCTGGGCCTGCTGAACCCGATGATCGCCGGCGGCGCGATGGCGGCCTCGAGCGTGCTCGTGGTGCTGAACTCGCTGCGGCTCACCCGCTACGCGCGCTGAGCCGGGGCGGGGCTGGCCGGGCCGGGTCCACCCCGGACCGGCCGGCCGGTCAGGGCAGGCATTCGCGGGAGTACTCGAGCCACTGCTCGAGCTCGCCGGACTCCTCCCAGAGCTGGTAGAGCTCGGAGCAGGAGGGCTCGCGGATGACCACGCCGATCAGCTCGCGCAGGGTCTCGACGTCCTCGTCCGAGAACTGATCGATGAAGGCGGTGAGGTCCACCTCGTCCGTCTCCGCGTGCTCGAGCAGGGCCTCGAGGTCCGCGTGGTCCTCGTTCCGGGCGATCCGCACGAGCGCCCCGAGGGTGAGGAGTGCGGCGCCCTGGCTCGCGGTCAGGTGGCCCTCGTCCTCGTCGCGACGGAAGTTCCTGCGGAATTCGTCCAGGTCGAAGGTGCCGTCGAGGACCTCGTCCACGATGTCCAACGCCGTGTCGTTCTGGAAGACGTTTCTGCCCCATGCGCCCATGACCTGACCCTAGGCCCGGGGCGGGCCCCCGGCAAGAGTCCTGTGGTGTCCCGCCGAGGGGTGCCGTCGCCTCCGCTTCCGGTGTCCGCGGCGGTTCCTAGACTGGGCGGCATGAGCACCGAGCCGACCCCCTCGTCCGCCACCCCCGAGACCGAGTCCGCCGCCGCGCCGTCGTCGTCCGGGCTGCCGCAGGCCGCCCCGCAGGCGGCGTGGCCCGAGCGCGTGGAGACCGGCGAGCACCAGGTGTCCTACCGGGTCACCGTGGCCGCGCCGGCGCACGAGCTGTGGGCGATGCTCGCGGACCCGCACCGCCATCACGAGGCGGACGGATCCGGGACCGTGCGGCCGAAGGTGAGCGGGCCGCACCGGCTGGCCGTGGGCGACCGGTTCCGCGTGGCCATGCGAAAGTACGGGGTGCCGTACACGATGACGCTGACCGCCACCGCCGTGGACGAGGACGAGCTCGTGGAGTGGGCCCACCCGGGCGGACACCGGTGGCGCTGGGCGTTCCGGGACAACGGGGACGGCACTACCGAGGTCACCGAGACCTTCGACTACTCGTGGGCCCGGCCGGCCGTGCGCCGCGCGTACGAGCTGCTGCGGGTGCCGGCGGACAACGGGCGGGGCATCCAGTCGAGCCTCACGCGGTTGGCCGGCCGTCACCTCTGAACCGACCGCGTCTCAGTCGGCACTTTCGTTCGGGAAACGGCGGCGTGTCGGGCACTTTCGTTCGGGAAACGGTCGGCCCTCGCGCCGTTTCTCGAACGAAAACGCGCCGGGGACCGCCGTTTCCCGAACGAAAACGGGGGGTGCGGGGGTCAGACGGCGGACCAGTGGGTCGCGGCCGGCGGCTGCGCCAGGTGCGGGGTGACGAGCGCACGCCACGCGAGGAACGCGTCGGACTCGCGGAAGGCCACGGTGTGGTCCTCGAGCGTGCGCCAGCCGATCAGCAGCCGGTAGCGCGCCGGGTCCTCCACCTGCCGGGACAGCGCGAAGGACGTCGCGCCCTTGTCCCGGAACAGCGGCTCGGCCTCGGCGACGGCGGCCTCGAACGCCGCCTCCGCCCCCGCGGCCACGTGCAGCTCCACCGACTCGACGACCGGCCCGGCCGTCGTCGCGTCCTGCCCGGCGCTCACGCGTGCACCCGCGGGCTCGTGGAGTGGCCGGTGAACCAGGCGACGAGCTGGCCGTCCGCCTCGATGCCGACCTCGATCATGCGGTCGCGGCCGAACTCCACCGACTGGCGGGCGGTCGCCACGAGGTGCGCGCCGAGCCTGGCGGGCGCCACGTAGGTGATCTCGGCGCGCCGGGTGACGGGGGCGGCGCCGAAGGTCGCCACGCAGTACGCCAGCGCCGAGTCCGCGAGGTGGAACAGGAAGCCGCCGTGGCAGATCTCGTGGGAGTTCACCATGTCCGCGGTGACGTCGCGGTGCAGCACCACGCGCCCCTCGGCCACCTCGCCGAGGGTGACGCCGTGCTCGCGCACCGCGGGGTCGTTCGCGTAGATCTCCTCGAGGCGGGCGAGGATCTCGTCCCGGCTCTGGCCGGACGAGCTCTGGGGGGTCTCAGTCATGGGCCCATTGTGTCGCAGGTCTGTGTCGCAGGTCGCGCCGCCCCGCGCCTAGGGTGGCGGCGTGACGCAGACCACCTCCACCCTCGTGCGCCTCCGCGCCCGCGACGGCTTCGTGCTCGCGGCCCGCCACTTGGCCCCCATGACGACGCCCCCGGCCTCGCCTGCCGGCACCGTGGTGATCGCCTCGGCGACCGGGGTGAAGGCCACGTACTACCGGCGCTACGCCGAGTTCCTGGCCAGCCACGGGTTCCACGCGGTCACGTTCGACTACCGGGGTGTCGGGGAGTCCCGCGAGCCGTTCGCCGTGGCGCGGCGGGCGCGGTGGGCGGACTGGGGCGCCCTCGACGCGGACGCCGTGCTCGGCTGGGCCCGGACGCGCCTGCCCGGCCCCCTCCTGACGGTGGGCCACAGCTTCGGCGGGTTCGGCGTCGGGCTCGCGGACGAGGCGCGTCACGTGGCCCGGCACGTGGCCGTCGGCGGGCAGCACGCCTACTGGCGGGACTACCGGGCGCGGCCGGGGAGGGCGCGGATGTGGGCGCGCTGGCACGCGGCGATGCCGGCGATCACGCTGGCCCGCGGGCACTTCCCGGGGCGGCGGCTCGGCTGGCTCGAGGACCTGCCGCGCGGGGTCGCCCTGGACTGGGCGCGCAGTCGCCGCGACTTCACCGCGAGCGCCCGCACCACCGCCGGCCGGGACGAGCTGCGCCGTCGTCTGGCCGCGTTCACGGCGGACGCGCTGATCGTGGCGCCCGTGGACGACGACTTCGGCACCGACGCCGCCCTCGACCGCGCGGACGCCTACTCGCCGGGTCGGCAGACGGTGCGCTGGCGGGTGCGGCCGGAGGAGCTCGGTGTCGCGGAGATCGGGCACTTCGGGCTGTTCCACGCGCGGTTCGCGCCGACCTTCTGGCCGGCCACGCTGGAGTGGCTGCGCGACGGCGTCGCCCCGGCGGCGGCCCGCTGAGGACCGGGCGTCGGGCGCACTGCGACCCGTCCCACGACGACGACGGCGGCCGCCCCGGCCCGGATCTCCGGGCGGGACGACCGCCGTCGCACTGGTGCGTGTGATGTGTCGATACTACCCCGCGCCCAGCGGATGCCCAGGCGGCACGTCAGTCCTGCATCGCGTAGTCGATGACGACGCGGCCCTCGATCTTGCCGTGGCGCATCTCGTCGAACACGTCGTTGATCTCGGTGAGCGGGCGGGTGTGGAACGTCGGGTGGATCTTCCCGGCCGCGTAGAACTCGAGTGCCTCGACCATGTCCTGCCGGGTGCCCACGATCGAGCCGCGGATGGTCAGGCCCTTGAGGACGATGTCGAAGATCGGCGCGGGGAAGTCGCCCGGGGGCAGGCCGTTGAACACGATGGTGCCGCCGCGGCGGGTCATCGCGATGGCCTGGCCGAACGCCTGCGGGTGCACGGCCGTGACGAGCACGCCGTGGGCGCCGCCGATCTTCTCCTGGATCTCCACGGAGGGGTCCGCGACGTTCGCGTTCACGGTCAGCTCCGCGCCGTGCCGGGTGGCGAGCGCCAGCTTGTCGTCCGCGACGTCCACGGCCACCACGCGCATGCCCATCGCCACGGCGTACTGCACCGCGATGTGCCCCAGGCCGCCGATGCCGGAGATCACGACCCACTGCCCGGGCCGCACCTCGGTCTGCTTCAGCCCCTTGTACACCGTGACGCCGGCGCACAGGATCGGGCCGACCTCCATCGGGTCCGCGCCCTCGGGGATCACGGGCGCGTAGCGGGCGTCCACGAGCATGTACTCGCCGAAGGACCCGTTCATGGAGTAGCCGCCGTTGATCTGCTCCTCGCACAGGGTCTCCCACCCGGTGCGGCAGTACTGGCAGTGGCCGCACGCGCCCCCCAGCCACGCGTTGCCGACCATGTCCCCGACCTTGAGGTTCTCGACGTCGGGTCCGACCTCCTCGACGATGCCCACGCCCTCGTGGCCCGGGATGAACGGCGGGGTCGGCTTCACCGGCCAGTCGCCCTCCATCGCGTGCAGGTCCGTGTGACAGACGCCCGAGGAGATGAGCTTCACGAGCGCTTGGTGCTGGCCGGGCGTCGGGCGCTCGACCTCCGTGACGTCGGCCTCTTTGCCGAACTGGGTGACGACGGCTGCCTTCATCGTGGTCATGGGGGATCACCTTTCGTGGAGTGGGGAGGGGGGTCGTGCGGTGCCGGCGTCGGCTCAGAAGAACCCGAGCTTGTCCTCGGAGTAGGAGACGAGCAGGTTCTTGGTCTGCTGGTAGTGGTCGAGCATCATCAGGTGGTTCTCGCGGCCGATGCCGGAGGACTTGTACCCGCCGAACGCGGCGTGGGCCGGGTAGGCGTGGTAGTTGTTCACCCACACGCGGCCGGCCTGGATCGCTCGGCCCGCGCGGTAGGCGGTGTTGCCGTTCCGGGACCACACGCCGGCGCCGAGCCCGTAGAGCGTGTCGTTGGCGATCCGCATGGCGTCGTCGAAGTCGGTGAACGTGGTCGTCGAGACCACCGGCCCGAAGATCTCCTCCTGGAAGATGCGCATCGAGTTGTCCCCGCGGAAGATCGTGGGCTGCACGTAGTAGCCGCCGGCCAGTTCGCCCTCCATCTCGGCGCGGGCGCCGCCGATCAGCACCTCGGCGCCCTCCTGACGGCCGATGTCCAGGTAGGACGTGATCTTCTCGAGCTGGTCGTTGGAGGCCTGGGCGCCCATCATCACGTCCGTGTCCAGGGGGTTGCCGGTCACGATGCGCGAGGTCCGCTCCACGACGGCGTCGAGGAACTTCTCCGCGATCGACTCCTGCACGAGCGCACGCGACGGGCACGTGCAGATCTCGCCCTGGTTCAGCGCGAACAGGGTGAAGCCCTCCTGCGCCTTGTCCCAGTAGGCGTCGTCGGCCGCCATGACGTCCTCGAAGAAGACGTTGGGCGACTTGCCGCCCAGCTCCAGGGTCACCGGGATGATGTTCTCCGAGGCGTACTGCATGATCAGCCGGCCCGTCGTCGTCTCGCCCGTGAACGCGATCTTGCGGATGCGCGGCGACTGCGCGAGCGGCTTGCCGGCCTCGAGGCCGAAGCCGTTGACCACGTTGACGACGCCGGCCGGCAGCAGGTCCGCGATCAGCTCGATGAACACCATGATCGAGGCCGGGGTCTGCTCGGCGGGCTTGATCACGACGGCGTTGCCCGCGGCCAGCGCGGGCGCCAGCTTCCACACCCCCATCAGCAGCGGGAAGTTCCACGGGATGATCTGGCCGACCACGCCGAGCGGTTCGTGGAAGTGATAGGCGACGGTGTCCTCGTCCACCTGGGACAGGCCGCCCTCCTGCGCGCGGATCGCGCCGGCGAAGTACCGGAAGTGGTCGATGGCCAGCGGCACGTCCGCGTTGAGGGTCTCCCGGACGGCCTTGCCGTTGTCCCAGGTCTCCGCGACCGCCAGCATCTCGAGGTTCTCCTCCATGCGGTCCGCGATGCGGTGCAGCACGAGCGCCCGCTCGGCCGCCGAGGTGGCGCCCCAGGCCGGGGCGGCCTTCCAGGCGGCGTCGAGGGCGACGTCGATGTCCTCGGCCGTGCCGCGGGCGACCTCGCAGAACACCTTGCCCGTCACGGGCGTGACGTTCTCGAAGTACTGGCCCTTGACCGGGGGTGTCCACTCTCCGCCGATGAAGTGCTCGTAGCGGGGCTTGAACTCGACCTTGGCTCCCTCGGTGCCGGGGAATGCGTAGACGGTCATGGTGCTGGCTCCTTTGCCTGCGGTTGCCTCGGCGCCGGGTGGCGCCCTGCCGTGGCTGTGACGCTAGTCACAAGGAGGTTGCACGAAGGTTGCGGCCGAGCGCGGGTGAGGGGCGGGCCGAGTCAGGCCAGGTCCCGCTCGATCCGCTCGAGCGTGGCCACGGCGAGCGCACGCCGCGGCGAGTCCGTCGGCAGCAGACGCAGGGCGGCGCCCCAGAGCTCGACGTCGTCGCGGGCCTCGGGGCGGCCCAGGTAGGCCCAGAGCTGTTCGACATCGGCGTCCTGGGCGACGGCCTCGCGCAGCGCCTCCCCCAGCTCCGCGCGGATCGAGGCGACACCGGGGGACGCCGACCGCGGCAGCACCGGCCCAGCCGCCGCGTGCAGCGCACGGTCCAGATCCCCGGCGCGCAGCGCCTCCCGCGCGCACAGCAGGTCCGCGTGCACCTCCCCCACGAGCCGGTACGGCCGGGACAGCAGCTCCACCGGCGCCCCCACGTCCTGCAGCGCCCGGCGGAGTCGATGCACCTCGGCGCGCAGCGAGATGGCGCGGGCGGGGGCGGCGCCCGGCGCGGACCGGGGCCCGGCCATCTCCTCCGGATACAGCGCGACCTCGAGCTCGGCGCCGGTCAGGCCCGGACCGTGCCACGCGAGGAGGGTGAGGATCTCGGCGTGCCGGCCGGTGAGCTCGACCCCGTCCAGCGTGGGCGGCAGGTGGCCGGTGACGCGCAGCAGGCCCGCGGCGGCGTCGTGGCGGTGCGGCGCGGCGGCGGGGCTCGGCCCCGGCGAGGCGGACGGCGGAGCCGAGGGGCCCGGCGTCGTGACGGTGCCGCGGGGACGGCCCCGGGACGGGGCGGGCAGGTCCCGCCAGGCGGCGTGCACGGCGTCCACGGTGGCCTGGAGCAGCGGCAGGGCGAGGTGGCTGACGGCGTCCTCGCCGCCCGTGAGGTCCAGGACCCCGACGAGCCGCCCGGTGGCCGGGTCCGTGAGCGGGACGGCCGAACAGCTCCACGGGTGCACGCGCGGGCTCAGGTGCTCGCCGCGGCTGACCTGCGTGGGGGCGCCGGTCGCGAGGACGATGCCGGGGGCGGAGGTGCCCATGGACGCCTCGGACCAGTCGGCGCCGGCCACGAAGCCCATGGTCTCGGCGTGGCGCACCGCGGTCCGGTCGCCCTCGACCCACAGCAGGTGGCCGCGCGCGTTGCCGATCGCGGCGAGCATCCCGGCCTCGGCCGCGGGGTGGATGAGCATGCGGCGGACCACCGGCAGGGCCACGGCGAGACGCTGCTCGCGGCGGGCGGCGGCGAGGTCGTCGTCGGCGAGGGTGGCCGGGTCGGTCTGGCCGGGCACCGCGGGGGTGAGGGCGCCGAGGGAGCGCAGCCAGGACTCGCGGACCTCCCGGCGCAGCCCCTGGAGGGCGGCGCGCAGGCCCTGGTCCGCGCCGGTCGGAGCGGTGGGCGACGACGGCGCGAGCGACAGGCGGACCGAGGCGAGGGACTCGTGGGCCCGGTCCACGGCGCGTCGGTAGGCGCTGGTGGCGAGGGTCGAGCTCATCCCGAGCCTGCCATCAACCGCGAGCGGATCAGGAACCGCTTGCCCTCGGGCGCCTCGACGGAGAAGCCGGAGCCGCGCCCGTCCACCACGTCCAGGGTGAGGTGGGTGTGCTTCCAGTATTCGAACTGGGCGGCGGACATCCAGAACGGGATCTCCACGGCGGCCTGGTCCCCCTCGGCCGGCAGCGCGAAGGTGCCCAGCAGGACGTCGGCGGCGCCGGTCGTGAAGTCGCCGGCGGGATAGCACATGGGCGCGGAGCCGTCGCAGCAGCCGCCGGACTGGTGGAACATGAGCGGGCCGTGGATCGGGAGGAGTCGGCGGATCAGCTCGAGCGCCGCGGGCGTCATGGCGACGCGGGACACGGTTTCGCCCGGCAGCTCGGGGCGAGCGTCGAGCGCATGCTCCGCCGACGAGGACGGCACGGTCATCGCGACCTCCTGGGGATGGGCGATCGTCGGTCCCCACACCCTAGCCTCGAACGTGATCCACGTCACCCCTGCTCGTGTCGTGGGGGGCGCGGCGGCCCGGGGGCTGTGCCGCGAGCCAGACGTTTCGGCTGCAATCAGGGGCTGATCACGACCGAAACGTCTGGCTCACGGCGCGGGGGTGGCGCGGAGGTGGGGAAAGCACGAGGGCTGGGGCGGCGGGCGGCTCACGCGGCCACGCCCGGCGTCCCCCTCGTACACTCGGCACATGCTCCCGGACCCCAGCCCCACCGTCACCGTGGACGGCCTCCTGCTGCGCCCGCTGCGCGCCGCGGACGAGATCGCGGCGCGCGAGGCGGACGCCGAGCTGCATCGGGAGGGGTTCGACTTCCTGATGGCCGGCACCCGCTCCTTCCCCGCGATCCGCCGCGCGTTCGCCGCCGAGGCGCGCGGCGACGTCGAACCCGGCCGCGTGCCCGCCTCCTTCTACGTGGGCGTGGACGAGGCGGGCCATCTGGTGGGCCGGGTGTCCGTGAGGTGGGAGCTGAACGAGGCGCTGCGGCACGTCAACGGACACGTGGGCTATGCGGTGCGCCCCGCGTTCCGGCGGCGGGGCCACGCCGCGCGGCTGCTGCGCGGCGCCCTGACGCTGCTGGCCGCACGCGGGGTGCCCGCCGCCCTGCTCACGTGCGACGAGACGAACACCGCCTCCGTGGCCACGATCCGTGCGTGCGGGGGCGTGCTGCGGGACCGGGTCGAGGCGGACCTCGACGGTGCGCCCTTCCCCGTGCCCCAGCTGCGCTTCGACGTCCCCACGACGGCGGCCTGACCGGAGGGACGGCGGGGACCGCGCCGCCGGCCTCAGTAGGCCTTGACGCGCTGCTCCACGATCAGGTGGATGAGCGCGAACCGGCCCTCCTCCTGGACCGCCTTGAGCGCCGCGTCCACGGCCGCCGGCACGTCCGCGTCCCGCTCCACGCGCACCCCGAAGCCGCCGAACGCCTGGGCCATGGCGGCGAAGTCGGGGTTCTTCAGCTGGGTGCCGGAGACGCGCTCGGGGTACTCGCGCTCCTGATGGGTGCGGATGGTGCCGTACTCCTGGTTGTCCATGACGATCACGAGGGGCTTCGCGCCGTACTGCGCGGCGGTCGCCAGCTCCTGACCGTTCATGAGGAACTCGCCGTCGCCGGCGATGGTCACCACGGTGCGGTCCGGGAAGTTCAGGGACGCGGCCACGGCGCCCGGCACCGAGTAGCCCATGGAGCCGTTGCGGGCCGAGATCATGGCGCGGTAGCCCTCGGTCGGGAAGTACCGGTGCGCCCAGTTGGTGTGCTCGCCCGCGCCGAGGGAGATCATCGAGTCCTTCGGCAGCTTCGGCACCAGGTTGGCCATGAGGGTGGCCATCTTCGCCTGACCCTCGGACGGCTCGGCCGGGGGCAGGGCCGCGAACTTCTCCTGCTCGCCGCGCATGCGGGAGGTCCACTCCTCCCACTCCGGCTTGACCTCGAGCTCCATGCGGACGAGGTCGCGGATGAACACGTCCGGCTTGGCCACGATCTGGTGGGACACGGGGCCGGAGCGGCCGCGCAGGGACGGGTCGATGGTGACCAGGAAGTTCTTCTTGTCCCAGTTCTGGCGGATGGTGAAGCCGTTGGTCACGACGTCGCCCGGCACGGTGCCGACGAACACGATGAGGTCGGTCTCCTCGAGCATGTCGTAGGTCGGCTTCGGGCGACCGTAGCCGATCGGGCCCACGTAGGACGGCGAGGAGAACGGCACGGTGCCCTCGGTGCGCCACTCGGCGGCGGCGGGGATCTTGTGCTCCTCCAGCCACGTCGTCAGGGTCTGCGCACCCTCGTCCGTCCAGTCGTTGCCACCGGTGATGAACAGCGGCTTGCGGGACTCCTTGAGCGCGGCGTGCAGGGACTTCCAGTCCTCCACGGTCATGCCGCCCGGGGCCACGGGGATCTGCGGGTGCAGGTGCGCGTCGATCTCCTGGCGGATCACATCCTCCGGCAGGCCGACGACGACGGGCCCGGGCCGGCCCGAGCTGGCGGCGAACATGGCCTCGGCCACGATCTCGGAGGCGCGCTCCGGGTGGTCCAGGACCATCACGCGCTTCGCACCGGTGCCGAACCAGGCGTGCGGGTCGAACTCCTGGAAGGCCTCGCGGTCGCGGTGCTCGAACGGGATCAGGCCGACGAACAGCACGAGCGCCGTCGAGTCCTGCCACGCGGTGTGCAGGCCGACGTGGGCGTTCGCGGCGCCCGGGCCGCGCGTCACCATGGCGACGCCGGGGACCACGTTCATCTTGCCGTCGGCCTCGGCCATGTACGTGGCGCCGCCCTCGTGGCGGCACACCACGTTCTCGATGCCCGAGTCGTACAGGCCGTCCAGGACGTCCAGGTAGGACTCGCCCGGCACGGAGTAGACGCGCTTCACGCCGTGGGACTCGAGGGTCTTGACGATGACGTGCCCGGCGGAGAGGCGACCGGTCGCCTGGGAGGTCTGGGACATGGAGGTCTCCTGTGCTGGTTCGGGGGCCCCTCCGGCCCCGTGGGTGCACCCCGCCGCGCAGACGGGGTCCGTGGGGGTCAGGGTACTGGACGGGACGGCGCCGGAGGCCACCCGATACGCGGCGTGAAGCCGGTGACGGGAGGGCGGACCCGCCGTACGCTTTCCCCATGCTCTCCGCGCCGACGCTCTCCCGCCTCGCCTCCCTGGCCGCGTTCCTGAACACCGCCCCCGGCCTGCGGGGCGGTCAGCCGGCCGACGAACGGTTCACCGCCGCCACGCAGCTGCCCTCCCTCGTCCCTGAGCTCCAGGAGGACGAGGTCCGCCTCCGCCTGGCCGCCGCCGCGGCCGTGCGTGGCCGCGAGCTCCGCGGCCGTCTGGCCGAGGTCTGGGCCCTCGCCGCCGGGGACGAGGCGGCCGCCGTGGAGCGCGTGAACGCCCTCCTCGCCGCGGCCGGCCCGCTGCGGCTGACGGCCGGGGGCGACGTCGTCGGGCTGGCCCCGGCGCAGGTCCCCGCCGACGCGGTGGAGCGGCTGGCCGCGATGGCCGCCCTCGCGCTGGCGGAGACCGCGATGGACGGCGAGCTGACCCGCCTGCGCGTGTGCGAGGGCGAGGACTGCGAGAACGCGCTCGTGGACGCCAGCCGGAACCGGTCCAAGCGGTTCTGCGACGAGGCCAACTGCGCCAACCGCACCCACGTGCGCTCCTACCGGGCACGGCTGGCCGAGGCGGCGGAGTCCGCCCCCGCGGCGGATCCGGCCGGGCCGGAGGAGGCGGAGGCGCCGGAGGCCGTCGTGGACTCCGAGGCCGCCGCCGACGAGCCCCGCCGGGAGACCAAGAAGGAGAAGAAGGAGCGCAGGAAGGCGGAGAAGAAGGCCCGCAAGAAGGCGGAGAAGAAGGCCGGCAAGAAGAAGTCGGACAAGAAGAAGGACTGACCCGGCCCCACCCGCCGGGGGACGGGGCGGCCTCGTGGTTCCGTCGGCCGACCGGACACCCCTAGCCTGCGAGGCATGAGCGAGCACACCCCCGCCCACTCCCCCGCCGCCCCCGCGTCCCTCGGACCCGCCCACCGCAAGGTCGGCGTCGTGGGGGCCGGCGGCGTCGGCACGGCGATCTGCTATGCGGCGCTGATCCGCGGCGTCGCCCGCGAGGTCGCCCTGTACGACATCGACGAGCCCAAGGTCCGCGCCGAGGTCCTCGACCTGGCCCACGGCACCCCGTTCACCTCCGCGTCGGCGATGACCGGCGGCGCGGACCCGGACGTCCTGGCCGGCTGCGAGGTCGTGGTGATCACGGCCGGCGCCAAGCAGAAGCCGGGGCAGACCCGCCTCGACCTCGGCGCGCACAACGTGGAGATCCTGCGCGGCCTGCTGCCCCAGGTGCAGGCGCACGCGCCGGAGGCGCTGATCGTGCTCGTCACCAATCCCGTGGACGTCCTCACGCTGGTGGCCCAGCGCCTCACCGGTCTGCCTGCCGGCCGGGTGATCGGCTCGGGCACCCTCCTGGACACGTCCCGCCTGCGGTGGCTGCTGGCGTCGCGGGCGCAGGTCCACCCGTCGTCGGTGCACGCGGCCATCCTCGGCGAGCACGGGGACACGGAGTTCCCCGCGTGGAGCTCGGCGCGCATCGGCCCGACGCCCATCCTGGAGTGGCCGACGCCGGTCGACCCGCTGTTCACCCGCGCCGACCTGGACGAGGTGGCGGACACCGTGGTGCACGCCGCGTACGAGGTGATCCAGGGCAAGGGCGCCACCACGTACGCGGTCGGCGTGGCCACGACCCGCCTGCTCGAGGCGATCCTGCGCGACCAGCACGCCATTCTGCCGGTCTCCACCGTGCTCGACGGCGTCCACGGGCTCTCGGACGTCGCCCTGTCCATGCCGTCCGTGGTGGGGCGCGACGGCGTCACCCGCGTGATCCAGCCCGAGCTGGACGACGCGGAGATGCGGGCGCTGCACGCCTCGGCGGACGCGCTGCGGCGGGAGGCACGCAGCCTCGGGTTCTGAGGCGCCGGGCTCAGGCGCGGGGGGCGTCGCCTCCGGTGCCGCCCTGCTCGCGGCGCTCGGCGGCGGCCTGGGCGCGGCGGTCGGCGGCGGCCTTGCGGAACATCTCCTCGGAGGAGCGGTTCACACCGGAGCCCTGGGAGAGGTGGTCCGGGTTCTCGCGCGCGGCGAGCTGCAGCATGGCCACCACCACGAGCGAGGTCATGAAGAAGACGCCGAAGGCGATCAGCGCGATGTCGACGCGCAGTGGATTCTGGGTGCCGCCGGAGGCGGTGATGCCGGCGATCACCCCGCCGATCAGGCCGAGCACGGCGGAGAAGACGAGCGGGCCCTTGACCGTGGTGCGCAGACCGCCGCGTGCCGGGCGGCCGGATCCGGCGCGATCGGCGGACGGGCGGGGGGACGGTGCGCTCACGGCGGGACTCCTGACGGCTGGGGGCGGCTGGGGCGACACGGCCCGCGCAGGCGCCCGGGGCTGAGGCCCTCGGGGCGCGGCGGACCGGAGCCAGTCTACGCGTCCGGCCGACGGGTGGCCCCTCGGGGCCCCGAGGTCCTCCCCCGGCGAACGTCCGCCCCGCGGGTCAGGACGACGACGTCGGCCCGGTTCAGAGGCCCCTGGCCGTGCCCCGGTCCCGGCGCACCTCGTGGTGGAAGCCGAGCCCGGAGACCATCAGGAGCACGCCGATCAGGATCGCCCCGCCGCCGGCGATGCCGAGCAGGGCGTGCGGGCCGAAGCCCTGCAGGGCGGCCACGACCACGCCGCCCCCGGAGAGCAGGCCCACGAGTCCGGTCCACAGCTGGTCCCGCGCGGGGATGAACTCGCGGCGGTGGCGGGCCCACGCCACGAGCTCGGCGACGCCGCCGAGCACGAGGGCGGCGCCGGCCGCCACGCCCACCGCCGCCGGGGACCCCAGGAACAGCAGCACGATCACGCCGAGCATCCACGCGGCCGCCGCCAGGGACAGCGGGGAGCGCATGGCCACGGGCACCGGGTCGCGGCGCAGGTACTCCCACATCGCCGAACCGGAGAACGCCAGGTACAGCGCGAACATGACCTTCATCCACGTCAGGCCCGGCTCGGCGACGAACACGGTGGTCAGACCGAACGCCAGCGCCACCACGGCGCGGATCAGGATCGGCTTGAACACCACGGACGAGATCTCGAGGGGGGTCTGCACGGTAGCCACCGCCCCAGTCTAGGAGCAGTGCGGCCGCGGCCCGGCCCGCGCGTCACCGCCCGGACGCGCTCACCCGACGCCGAGCCGCATCCAGTCGTCGCGCCGGGCCCGCCAGCCGAGGGTGAGCGCCCGCATCCCCATGTAGACCCCTGCGAAGCCGAGCCAGAGCAGGCCCAGCTGCACGCCGGCGTCGGGCACGGCGGCGTTCGGTCCGGGCCAGGCCGCGGTCCAGCCGAATCCGCCCGTGGCGAGCTGCGCGAGCACCCAGAGCGCCGGCGCGTAGACCACGAGGTTCACGAGGCCGGCGAGGGCGAGGTAGCGGGCGTCGCCGGCGCCGATCAGCACGCCGTCCAGCACGAACACGTACCCGGCCACCGGCTGCCCGGCGGCCAGCACCCACAGGCCCACGGTGGCGGCGGCCTGCACGGTCGGGTCCGTGGTGAACAGCCCCGGCAGCACCGGTGCCGCCAGGGCCAGCACGGCCCCGGTCACGACGCCGAAGCCCAGCCCCCAGCGCACCATCGTCCGGGTGAGGCGACGGGCCGCATCCGGCCGGGCGGCCCCGAGCTCGGCGCCGATCAGGGCCTGCGCGGCGATCGCGAGGGCGTCGAGGGCGAACGCCAGCGTGGAGAACAGCGTGAAGACGAGCTGGTGCGCGGCGAGGGTGAGGTCGCCCGCGCCGGCGGCGGCCATGACGGTGATGAGGATGGCCGCGCGCAGGCTCGCGGTGCGCAGCAGCAGCCACGAGCCCACCTGGGCCGTGGCGCGCATGCCCGACGCACGGGGCGCCCACACCGTGCCCGAGCGGCGGAAGCGCGGGGCCAGCACGAACAGGTATGTCACGAGCATCGCCCACTGCACCACGGACGTACCGACGGCCGAGCCAGCTACGCCCCAGCCCAGCCCGTACACCAGGGCCACGTTCAGCCCGATGTTCGCGCCGAAGCCCACACCCGCCACCACGAGCGGCGTCACGGTGTCCTGGAGGCCGCGGAGCACCCCGGTGGCCGCGAGCACGGCCAGCAGGGCCGGCAGCCCCGGCATGGACCAGCGCAGGTAGGCGACGGCGTGGGCCTGCACCTCGCCCGTCGCGCCGAGGGCCGCCGTCAGCGCGGGGGCCGCGAGCCAGCCGAGGACGGCCAGCACCGCGCCGAGCAGCAGGCCCAGCCAGATGCCGTCGCGGCCGCGGTCCATCGCGGCGGCCGGGTTCCCCGCCCCGATCAGCCGGGCCACCGCCGGGGTGGTGGCGTAGGCCAGGAAGATCATGAGGCCGGTGAGCGTGTGCAGGATGGTGGTGCCGATCCCGACGCCGGCCAGCTGGGCCGTGCCCAGGTGCCCGATGATCGCGGTGTCGGCCAGCAGGAACAGCGGCTCCGCGATGAGCGCGCCGAACGCGGGGACCGCGAGCGCGAGGATGCGCCGCGTGAGGGCGCGCGCGTCCTGCGGGGCGGGCGCCGCCGTCGAGCCGGAGGGTCCTGCCATCTCAGCCCAGCAGGGCCAGCAGCGGGGCCAGCGCCGTGGTCGGGGCAGTGGGGCCGGGCAGCGTGTCCGGCAGCAGGGGGGCCACGAGGTAGAGCATCGCGATGGCGATGCCGTTGTTCACCATGTGCAGCAGCACCGCGTACCCGAACGAGCGGCCCATCAGGATGTAGGACACCGTGATCGCCACCGCGAGGGTCAGGTACGGGACGGTCTCCACGAGCCGGAAGTCGCCGCCGGTGCCGAGGAAGTGCAGGAGTGTGAACGCGAGCACGGAGACCACGGCGCACACCCACACGTTGATCCAGCGGGAGAGCTTGCCGATCAGCAGGTGGCGGAACAGGTACTCCTCCACGAGCGGGGCGGCCACCACGGTCATGAGGATCATGAGCACGGGCGGGGCCTGCGTGGTCATCTCCTCGAGCGCGGCCTGGTTGGCGCTGGTCTGCGCCTCCCCGATGAGGCTCAGCACGATCACGTTCACGACGATGCACGCCAGCCACGTGGCGGGCAGCAGCAACAGCTTCCACCACGTCCCCGTGCGGAACACCCGCAGCGACGTCACGAGCGGGCGCCAGGCCACGGCCAGCACGAGCACCACGAGGATCGCGTAGCTGACGATGTTCACCGTGAACCCGTCGCGGACCAGGTCGAACGCCTCGAGGTCACCGGGGACCAGGCCGAGCGACACCGCCAGCCACAGCCCCAGCCCGAGCACCATGAGCGCCACGTACACGAGCACCACGACGGCGTCGCCCCAGTGGAACCGACCCGGGGTCCAGTCCGGCGCGGGGCGGGCCGCGGGCCGGCGGCCGGGCCAGCCGGCGGGGACGCCACCGGGGGCGCCGGGGTGCCCGTGCAGGCTCGGGGCGACGGCGGCGCGGCGGGCGGACGGCCGGCCCGACGGCGGCCAGCCGGCGGGCGGACCGGCCGGCGGGCCAGAGGGAGGAACGCTCATGGCGGCCACGCTACCAACGGGGGCGGACGCGCCAGGCCGCGGGCGCCGTCGTCGGGAGCGGCTCCGTGGCCCACGCCACGCCCGCGCGCCCGCGACACGCGCGCGGTGGCGGCGGGCCGAACGCCTCGTCTACGGTGCTCCCCATGGCCTTGTTCTCCCAGCCGGTGTTCATCAACCTCCCGACGACGGACACCGAGCGGATCCGTGAGTTCTGGACGACCCTGGGCGCCACCGCAATGGACGACTACTCGGACGAGCACTCGGTGTGCATCGAGCTCACCGAGTCGACGTACGCGATGTACCTCAGCCCCGGCTACTACACCGACTTCATCGGCAACCGTGAGATCGCCGACTGCCTCACCACCAACTCCGCCCTCATGGCGCTGACCGTCGGCGACGCCGCGGCGGTGGACGCCCTGGCGGACCGGGCGATCGAGCTCGGCGCCGCCGAGGTGCCCCTGCCCGAGGACCTGCGCGAGGAGATGGCCGACTCCGGCATGCACTCCCGCGAGATCGTCGACCCGGACGGGCACCAGTGGGAGTTCGTCACCGCCTGAGCCCGCCGGCTCAGGCGCCGAGTCGCCCGGTGAGGCGCGCGTGCATCGCCGCGGAGGCCTCGTTCAGCCCCGTCACCTCGGCGTGGATCCCGTGCCGGGCGTACTTGGTCAGCACCGAGTCGAGCGCGGCCACAGTGGAGGCGTCCCACACGTGCGCGGCACTCATGTCGATCACGACGCGCGGCGGGTCGAGGGCGTACTCGAACTGCGAGTAGAGGTCGTTCGAGGACGCGAAGAACAGGGCGCCGTGCACGCGATACGTGACGGCGTCGCCGTCGTCGTGGACCTCGCGGACCACCGTGACCAGACGCGAGACGCGCTGAGCGAAGAGCACCAGCGCAGCGAGCACGCCCACACCCACGCCGATCGCGAGGTTGTGAGTGAGCACCGTGGCCGCCACGGTCACGACCATGACGGCGGTCTCCGAGCGCGGCATCGCGCGCAGGGTGGCGGGGCGCACCGAATGCCAATCGAAGGTGGCGGCGGCCACGAACATCATCACGCCCACGAGCGCGGCCATGGGGATCTGCGCCACGAAGCCGCCGAAGGCCACCACGAGCACCAGCAGGAACACGCCCGCGAGGAACGTGGAGATCCGGGTGCGGGCGCCGTTCGCCTTGACGTTCATCATGGTCTGCCCCACCACGGCGCAGCCGCCCATGCCGCCGAACAACCCCGAGACCACGTTCGCGACACCCTGCCCCCAGGACTCGCGCGTCTTGTCCGAGCGGGTGTCGGTGATGTCGTCCACGAGCTTCGCGGTGAGCAGGGACTCGAGCAACCCCACGAACGCGATGCCGACGCTGAACGGCAGGATCAACCGGAGGGTCTCCCACGTCAGCGGGACGTCCGGCAGGCCGAGCACGGGCAGCGCATCCGGCAGCGCGCCCCGGTCCCCCACGCGCGGCACGGCCAGGCCGGCGGCCATCACCAGGGCGGTGACCACGACGACGGCCACGAGCGTCGCCGGCACCGCCGTGGTGAGCCGCGGCAACAGCACCACGATCGCCAGGGCCAACGCCGTGAGCGGGTACACGAGCCACGGGACGCCGATCAGCTCGGGCAGCTGCGAGGTGAACACGAGGATGGCCAACGCGTTGACGAACCCCACCATCACCGAGCGCGGGACGAACCGCATGAGCCGGGCCACACCGAACACGCCGAGCAGGATCTGGATGACGCCGCCGAGGATGATCGCGGCAAGCAGGTGCCCCACCCCGTACGCGTGGGACAGCGGTGCGACGACCAGCGCCACCGCCCCCGTGGCCGCGGAGATCATGGCGGGCCGGCCGCCCACGATCGCGGTGGTGACGGCCATGGTGAAGGACGCGAACAGCCCGACGCGCGGATCCACGCCCGCGATGATCGAGAACGCGATGGCCTCCGGGATCAGGGCGAGCGCCACCACGACCGCGGCCAACACCTCGGTGCCCAGCAGCCGAGGGCTGCGCAGGGTGCGCAGGACGGACTGCCGCTGGAGCGGCGTGAGGGCAGGCGGGGGCGCGGCGGGTAAGGCGGGCATGCTCCCGAGGGTAGCGGTGCGCGGGCGGGGTGCCCGCCGGTGAGCGGGCCCGCCCGCCACCCCTCACGCCGTCCGCATCACCCGCACGGGGTCGCGGAACGCGGCGAACGCCGCCGGGGCGAGGCTGGCCAGCAGCGCGGTGAGGGCGGCCAGCACGGCCACCGCCGCCACGAAGTCCACCCCCAGCGTCCCGCCCTGGCCGGCGACGACGGCGTACCCGGCTCCGGAGCCCAGCACGGCGCCCAGCAGCGCAGGCACGGCGGTGCGCACGGCCACGAGCAGGATCAGGTCTCCGCGGCCGATGCCGAGGGTGCGGCGGCGGCCGAGGTCGCGGCGGCGGATGAGGACGTCGGCGAGCACCACGATGGACACGAAGAACGCGCCGGCTCCGAGGATCAGCAGCAGCAGGGAGCGTCCGAGCCCGGCGAGCTCGCCGGTGATCACCTGGTTGCCGGCGGAGAGGGCACGGGCGGTCTGGATGGAGGAGGCGCGCGGGTCGGGGTCGATCACGGCGAGCGCGGCCTCCTGCATGGCGCGGGTGCCGGCGGTGTCGGCGGCGAGGACGCGGACCTGCTGCATCACGAGGGCGTCCGGGGCGGCGGGGACGGTGAGGGCGTAGCCGTCGAGGTCCTGGAAGGGGTCCTGGGCCTGGAACGCCCCGACGACGGCCCACTGGCCGCCGTCCGTGGCCTCGATCGCTCCGGAGGGCTGGGCGAGGCCGAGCTCGGCGAGCTTGGCCTCGGGGACCACCACCTCGCCGGGGGCGGGCAGGCGGCCGCGGGTCAGCACGATGCCACGGTCCAGGGTGCCGACCACGTTCGTCACGGCCACGCGGGCGCCGCCCCGGCCGATCCCGGTGTTCACGGCGTCCATGGGCGAGTCCCGGGCGAGGGCGGCCTCGGCGGTGTCGAGTCCGGCGAGGGTGGCCGCGGTGGCGCCGGTGAGGAAACCGGTGCCGCCGGTGTCGGTGACGGTGAGCACGCGGGCGCCGGGGCCGGAGAGCTCTGCGGCGACGGCCGCCTCGGTGGCGGCCTGCCTGCCCACGGTGGCCACGGCGGCGAAGCACATGGCGGCCACCACGAGCAGCACGAGGGCGGAGGGCACGGGAGAGGTGCGTGCGGCGGTGACGGCTTCACGCAGCAGGGTGCGCAGGTTCATGGGCGGTCCTCCCGGTTCACAGCCGCACCACCTCGTCGGCGCGGGCGACGACGGCGGGGTCGTGGGTGGCGACCACCACGGTGCGCCCCTCGGCGGCGGCATCGGCGAGGGCGTCCATGACGAGGCCGGCGTTGTCCGGGTCGAGGTTGCCCGTGGGCTCGTCCGCGAGGACGACGACGGGCGCGTTCACGAGGGCGCGGCACACGGCCACCCGCTGCGCCTGCCCGCCGGAGACCTGCCCGGGCCGGTGGTCGGCGCGGTGGGCGAGGCCGAAGCGCTCGAGCAGCGCCCGTGCCCGGTCCTCGAGCGTCTGGCGCTCCAACCCGGCGTAGAGGCCGGGCTCCACCACGGAGTCCAGGATGGGGCGGGACGGGTCCAGCTCCGAGTCCTGGAACACGAATCCCACGGAGGTGGCGCGCAGGCGGGAGCGCTCCCGGTCCGGGCGGGTGGAGGCGTCGACGTCGCCGAGGCGCACCACTCCGGAGGTGGGCGTGAGCATGAGCCCGAGCACGTACAGGAGGGTGGACTTGCCGCGCCCGGAGGGCCCGGTGAGGGCGGTGACGGCGCCCGGCGTGAACGCGTGGGTGAGGCCGTCGAACAGCTCCTCGGCGGCGCGGGTATAGGCGAAGCGCAGGTCCTCGACGGCGAGGGCGGCGGGGACGACGGGGGCGGCGGGCGTGCCCGGGGTGGCGGGCCCCGTCATCGGGTGCCGTTCAGCACGCGCACCTGCTCGCCGGCGTCCACGCCGTCCACGACGGCGAGGCCGTCGGCGGAGCCGAGGACGGTGACGGTGCGGTCCTCCGCGGCGCCGTCCCGGACCACCGTGACCGTCGCGGCGCCGTCTGGCTGGGTGCGCAGGGCGGACACGGGGACCACGGGCCCGGAGACGGGCGGGACCACGCTGACCTGGGAGAGCAGGGAGGTGGTGGCGTCGGCGGGCAGGGTGTCGCAGTCCTCGCCGCAGACCACGCCGCCGTCCGGGGCGGTGAGGGTGATGCGGATCAGGCCCTGCTCGTCGGAGGTGGACTCGCCGGCGACGGCCTTCCATTCGTGTTCGCCGTGGGGCACGGTGACCTGGGTGCCGGCCGGGATGAGGGCGGCCTGCTCCTGGTTGACCTCGAGGGCGAAGTCCGGTTGGTCGCCGGGGCGGGCCACCACGTTCTCGCCGCCGGCGAGGGTGGTGCCGACGGCGGTGGTCTTCGCGTCCACGCTGAGGGGCGCGGGGAGGGCGTCGAGGACCACGAGCTGGCCGAGCTCCACGGTGTCCGCGGCGGGGTAGCCGCGTTCGGTGAGCCAGTCGTCCCAGGCGTCCGCGGTGGCCTCGTCCCACGTGCCGGTGGCCTCCACCTTCGCGCCGGTGGCGGCGAGCATGCGCTGGAACGCGGCGACGTCGTCGCCGGAAGTGCCCTCCCCGAGAGGGCGCCACTGGGGAAGCTCGCCCTGGAGGACGAGCACGGGCTTCTGGGCGACGGCGTACAGCACCTCCCCGGCAGCCACCTCGCCGGACTCTCCGGCCCGGGTGACGACGCCGGTCAGCGCGTTCACCGCCGCCGGCGTCTGCTCGCGCGACACGGAGACGCCGAGGGTGATGACGCGGCCGAGCTCCTGCTCGGCGACGGTGACGAGGGCGCTCGCGGCCGGACGCTGCTCGGCCTGAGCCGGAGGGGTGAGCGTGACCCGGCCGGCCCAGAAGGCGAGCGCGGCGACGGCCACGAGCGCAAGGACGAGGGCGGCCCAGCGGGCGGGGCGATTCATCCGGATGACCCCCAGAAGACATCCTGCGGCGGAAGCTCCGGGCATGTCTGCGCGACCTCGGCCTGGCGTTCTGCCGACACGCCCCTCATGCTGTCCGCGAAGGGCCACCACTGGTGGCGGCCTGGAGTGTAGAACGCGGAGACGAATGCCTCTTTGGAGGGGCGCGCGGAGGTGTCGACCGTGTAGCCGTAGGCCTCGAGACACGGGATGAGGTATTGGTCCCAGTAGTCATAGACGAGGCGGAGCTGCGGATCGGTCCAGTCCTGGGTGTAGCTCGGATCCACCGGGTGCTGTGCGTAGCAGGTCACGTAGGCCGCCTCGAAAGCAGACCTCTGGGACTCAGGTGGGGTGTCGATCTGAATTCCCCCGGTCGGACCGACCGAGTTCGGCCACCCGGCCTCGGCCAGGCATGTGGACACCATGCGGTCCGACTCGAGGGACGTGGCGTACCACCCGGAGCGCTCCACCTGAGGCGGCGCGGGCATTCCCGCCCCCTGAGCGTGCCGCGCGACTTGCTCACGGTAGGCGCGCTCCTTCTCCGCCTCCGTCGTCAGGAGGGGTTCGATCCTCTCGGTGGGAACCCACTGCGAGGCGTCCCAGGTCTTCTCGGCCGTCGCGGTGGGGGGAGCGGCGACCGTGGATGAACCGCCGAGGCCCGCAGACTCCCGACCGACGCAGCCGGTGAGGGTCAGGGCGACGGCCGCCACCAGGGCGGCCGTCGCAGGAATGCGTAATGAAGTCATCGGTGCCGGCGAGTCAGTACGGGTAGTAGCAGTAGCCGTAGGTGCCCGACAGGAGGAGTCCTGCGCTGCAGTCCTGCCGACCGGAGTCCGTCAGCGCCTGCGCTGGCACCGCACCGGAGACGGCCAACGGTCCAGCGACGGCCACGCCGGCACCGACCTTAGAAATCCGCTGCTTCATACCCATGTCGCTCCTCCTTATGGTTCACGCTCAGTCGTGATCTGCGTCACACTCTATGAAGGTGCTCGCCCTGTGTCCAGAGAATTCTCGGTCGGTCCACAGACGTGCCCCACCAGGGAGTCAAGAGGGTCCTGCGCGTGACGGATGCGCAATCTCAGGGGACGAATGAGCGCGGCCACACCGGCAGGGGTGGCCCGACGATCGGGTTTCGATACTCCCGTCACCGCCGCGCGCCCTAGCCCCGTACACCTCCGGCTCCGGAGAGGTGCGGGCTCGTGAAACTCACCGGCACCTGGATCGAGAAGGTCATCGGGTGGTCCCGTGTCGCAGCGACGCCAGCGGCCAGTGGCTGGGCGCCGGCGCCATCCAGCCCCGGCCTCAGCGGGCGTCCTCGCGCGCGGCGGGCGCGCCGTCGTCGTCCTGCTCCTCCGCCTGTTCCCCGCCCTGGAACTGGCTCCTGTACAGCCGGAAGTACGCGCCGCGAGCGGCCAGCAGCTGATCGTGCGAGCCCTGCTCCACGATGTCGCCGTCCTCCATCACGAGGATGACGTCCGCGTCCCGGATGGTGGAGAGGCGGTGGGCGATCACGAAGCTCGTGCGGTCCGAGCGCAGCGCCGCCATCGCGCCCTGGACCAGCACCTCGGTGCGGGTGTCCACGGAGGAGGTGGCCTCGTCCAGGATCAGGAGCGAGGGCTGGGCCAGGAACGCACGGGCGATGGTGATGAGCTGCCGCTCGCCCGCGGACACGTTGGCGGCGTCCTGCTCGATCACGGTGTCGTAGCCGTCGGGCAGGGTGTGCACGAAACGGTCCACGTAGGTGGCCTTCGCCGCCGCGACGACCTCCTCGTCCGTGGCGTCGAGTCGGCCGTAGCGGATGTTCTCCCGGATGGTCCCGCCGAAGAGCACGGCGTCCTGGAGCACCATGCCGGTGGCGGCGCGCAGCTCGCCGCGGCTGACCGTG
This sequence comes from Micrococcus sp. 093350064-1, assembly GCF_053627955.1. Taxonomy (NCBI): domain Bacteria; kingdom Bacillati; phylum Actinomycetota; class Actinomycetes; order Micrococcales; family Micrococcaceae; genus Micrococcus; species Micrococcus sp. 093350064-1. The sequence goes on along the minus strand of NZ_JBSEYU010000006.1, from coordinate 107,867 downwards.
CGGGTGTCCACGCCGTCCAGCAGGATCCGCCCGCCGTCCACCTCGTAGAACCGCATGATCAGGTTGACCAGGGTGGTCTTGCCGGCACCGGTCGGCCCGACGATCGCGACCGTCTGCCCCGGCTCCGCCACGAAGTTCAGGTCCGTGATGAGCGGCTTCTCCGGCGTGTAGGAGAAGCGCACATGCTCGAACTCCACGCGACCGCGCAGCGGGCGCGGGAGGTGGGCGACGCCGTCGGGCCCGGGGATGGCGGAGGGCGCCGTTTCCCGAACGAAAGCGCTCTCGGAGGGCGCCGTTTCCCAAACGAAAGTGCCGTCGGGGGTGCGGGCGGGGGTGCCGTCGGGGGTCTCCTCCGGCTCGTCGAGGAGCTCGAAGATGCGCTCGGCCGACGCCACGCCGGAGATCAGCATGTTGGACATGCCGGCGATCTGCCCAAGCGGCTGGTTGAACTCGCGCGAGTACTGGATGAACGCGGTCACGGCGCCGAGGGTCATCTGCCCGTTGGCCACGCGCAGGCCGCCGACCACCGCGATGCCCACGTAGCCCAGCCAGTTCACCCACTGCATGATCGGCATGATCATCCCCGAGTAGAACTGCGCCGTGAACGCGGCCTCGTACAGCTCCTCGTTGCGCTCGTCGAAGCGCGCGGCCATGTCCCGCTGACGGCCGAACACGGTCACCAGCTCGTGCCCCGTGAACGACTCCTCGATGTGCCCGTTGAGCCGGCCCGTCTCCCGCCACTGCGCGGAGAAGAGCGCCTGGGACTTCTTGCCGATCACGCCCACCACCACGCCGGCCACCGGCAGGGCGATCAGGGCGATGAGCGCGAGCTGCCAGGACAGCCAGAACATCATGCCGACGATGCCGATCACGGTCAGCGCCGAGTACACGAGCGAGGCGAACGCCTGCTGGAGGGCCTGCTGGACGTTGTCCACGTCGTTGGTGGTGCGGGAGAGCAGGTCGCCACGCTGCCCGCGGTCGAAGTGGCTCAGCGGCAGCCGGTTGATCTTGGCCTCGATGTCCTCGCGCAGGCGGAACACGAGGCGCATCACGAGGTCGTTGAGCACGCGGCCCTGCAGCCACATGAACAGCTGGGCCACGAGGTACATGGCCAGCACGATCAGGATCAGCCGGCCCAGCTCGGTGAAGTCGATCCCCTCGCCCGGTGTGAACGCCATGCCGGAGAGCATCTCCGCGGCCTGGTCCTCGCCCTGGGCGCGCAGCCCGTCGATGACCTGCTCGCGGCTCAGCCCGCCGGGCATCTGCGCGGAGACCACGCCGCCGAAGATCACGTCCATCGCCCGGCCCAGGACGTGCGGGGCCCACACGTTGAGCACGACGGCGACCAGCACCATCAGCGCGACCACCACCAGGCCCAGCTTCTCCGTGCGGAACAGGCTCATGAGCCGCTTCGCGGACGGCCAGAACGCCTTGGCCTTGCGGGCCGGCCCGCCGCCCCAGTCGTCGGTGGCGCCCTGCTCCTGGATCTCGAGGATCTCCTCGTCCGTCAGGTGCTCGCTCATGCCACGTCCTCCGCGGTCAGCTGGGAGTCCACGATCTCCCGGTAGGTCTGGTTGTCCGCCAGCAGCTCGGCGTGGGTGCCGCGGCCGACCACGCGGCCCTCGTCCAGCACGATGATCTGGTCGGCGTCGGTGATGGTGGCCACCCGCTGGGCGACGACGATCCGAGTCACCCCGGCCGCCGCGCGGTCGAGCGCCGCCCGCAGCCGCGCGTCGGTGGTGACGTCCAGCGCGGAGAACGAGTCGTCGAACACGAGGATCCGCGGCTCGGCCACGAGGGCACGCGCGATGGACAGGCGCTGGCGCTGGCCACCGGAGACGTCCGTGCCGCCCTGGGAGAGGCGCGAGTCCAGACCGGAGGCCGCCGTCTCTGCCTTGCCGGTGGTGCGGGCGCGCACGAAGTCGGCGGCCTGGGCCGTCTCGAGGGCTGCCCAGATGCGCTCGTCCGAGGCGTCCGGGGCCCCGAACTGCATGTTCTCCCGCACGGTGCCCGAGAACAGGTACGGCTTCTGCGGCACGAGGGCCACGGCCTCGGTCAGCTCGGCCCGGGCCAGGTCGGTCACCGGCACGCCGTCCACGAGCACCTCGCCGGACGTCGCGTCGTACAGCCGCGGCAGCAGGCTGATCAGCGTGGACTTGCCGGAGCCGGTCGAGCCGATGATCGCCGTCGTGGTGCCGGGGGCGACGGCGAAGCTGACGTCGTCGAGCACCGGCGCCTCGGCGCCGGGGTACTGGAAGGTGACGTGGCGCAGCTCCACGGCGCCGTCGCGACGCGCGGGGGTCACCGGGCGGACCGGCTCGCCGAGCGTGGGGACGGTGTCCAGGACCTCGCCGATGCGGCGGGCGGAGATCACGGCGCGCGGGAGCATCATCATCATGAAGGTGCCCATCATCACCGCCGTGAGGATCTGCAGCAGGTACTGCATGAACGCGGTGAGCGCGCCGACCTGCACGAGCCCCGCGTCCACGCGCTCGCCGCCGAACCACAGGACGGCGGCGGTGGCGAGGTGGAGGATCATCGTGATGACCGGGCCGAGCAGCACGAACAGCCGGCCGATCCGCACGGACGTCTCCGTCAGGGCGGCGTTGGCGTCCGTGAACCGGCGCGTCTCGTGGCGCTCGCGCACGAACGCGCGGACCACGCGGATGCCCTGGATCTGCTCGCGCATCACGCCGTTGACGTCGTCGATGTTGTCCTGCATCCGCTGGAACAGCGGCATGAGACGCGCGACGATCCACGCCACGATCACCAGCAGCACCGGCACGGAGACCCACACGAGCCAGGACAGGCCCGGGTCCTCGCGGATGGCCATGATGATGCCGCCGACCGCCATGATCGGCACGGCCACCATGAAGTTCAGGGCCATGAGGGTGAGCATCTGGACCTGGTTGACGTCGTTGGTGCCGCGCGTGATGAGGGTCGCGGCGCCGAAGCGGCCGAGCTCCTCCGCGGAGAACGCGTCCACGCGGGTGTAGACGGCGCGGCGCAGGTCCCGGCCGACGCCCATCGAGGCCTTCGCCCCGAACCACACGGCGGCGATCGCGGCGACCACCTGCACCAGCGCGACGCCGAGCATCACGAGGCCGATGTCCCAGATGCGGGCGGTGTCACCGCGGGCTACGCCCTCGTCGATGATGCGGGCGTTGAGGCTGGGCAGATACAGCATGGCCAGCGTGCTGATCAGCTGCAGCACGACGACGGCCGCGACGGCGCCGCGATAGCGCCGCCCGTGACGGCGGAGCAGGGTCCAGAGCATGGGGCTCCCAGGGAGTCGGGATGGGCGCACGGCCGCGTGGGCCGCAGGGAGATGGGCCGAAGGGGGCCGGGTTCATTGTGCCCCAGCCGCGGGCGAGGAGGTCGGGCAGCAGCCGTCGTCGTCGGACGCCGCGGGCGCACCCCGGACAGCCGGCTGCCGAACCACCCGCTGGCGGACCCGCACGAGGACTGAGCGACGCCAGACGGGGGCGTGAGCCAGACGTTTCTGCTGCGGATCGGGCGTCAGAACTGCAGAAACGTCTGGCTCAGCGCCCGGGGTCCTCAGAGCAGGGGACGCAGTGGTACCAGCAGGGCCTCGACCACGCGGGCGAGGCCGTGACGGTCCTCCCAGCGCGGGGTGTCGATCCGGACGGCCCGCTGGGCGTCGAGAGCGAAGATCTCCTCCATCCGGGCGGCGAAGTCGCGGTCCACGACCACCACGTTGGACTCGTAGTTGAAGCCCAGGGAGAGGCGGTCGACGTTGGCCGAGCCCACGGTGGACCAGATGCCGTCCACGGTGGCGGTCTTCGCGTGGATCATGCTGGCCCTGTACAGCAGGATCGTGATGCCGGCCTCGAGCATCTTCCCGAAGAAGCCGCGCGAGGCCCAGTCCGCCACGATGTGGTTGGAGTCCTCCGGCACCATCACCTGCACGTCCACCCCGCGCCGGGCCGCGTGCAGCAGCGCCTCGAGGACCTGCTGGTCCGGGATGAAGTACGGCGTGTTGATGAGGATGCGGTGCTGCGCCCGCTGGATGGCGTCGAGGTAGCTCAGCCGGATCGGGTAGACCAGGAGCGGCGGCTGGTTCGCGGCCACGGTGACGCGCGGGTCCCACGTGTCCGGGGGGCGCCAGGACATCTGCTCGCCCGCGCGGTGGTGGGCGTTCCACTTGATGGAGATCGACTGGCCCAGCGCCCACACCGCCGGGCCGCGCTCACGCACGTGGGTGTCCCGCCACAGGCGGGCGTAGTCGTCGCCGATGTTGAAGCCGCCGGCGAAGCCGACCTCGTCGTCCACCACCATGATCTTCGAGTGGTTGAACCCGCTGTGCCGGACCACGCCTCGCCAGATCGGGCGGGCGAAGGCCGGCAGCCGGAACACGTGGATGCGCGGGTCCAGCTGACGGTAGAAGCGGGGCGGGACCACGAGGTTCCCGAACCCGTCGTAGGAGACGTAGACCTCCACGCCGCGCGCGGCCGCCCGGTTGAAGGCGTCCATGAACCGCTGGCCCGTGGGGTCGCCCTTCCAGATGAAGGTCTCGAACTTGATGATCCGCTGCGCTCCGTCGATCGCGGCGATCATCTCCTTGTAGAGGTCCTCACCCGAGGTGAAGATGCGCAGCTCGGAGCCCTCCACGTGGGCGTCGAACACGCCGGGGTTCGGCGCGGGTCGGCGCACTCGGCCGCCGCGCTTGACCATGTCCACGCCGGTGAGCCCGGCGGCGACCGTCAGCGGCAGTCCCACGAGACCGACGCCCGCGGCCACGGCCGCTCCCCGGAGGAGACGACGGACCGGCAGGCGGGACAGGGACGGCAGGGACGGTCGACGCATTCGCTCAGTCTACTCAGGGCCCCGTCAGCGCGGATCGGTCGAGCGGCGCATCTCGGTCCAGGCCGCGCTCACCTCGGAGCGCATGCGCACGAGTTCGATCGCCGTCTCCTGCAGCCTCCGGGCGCTCTCGCTCTCGGGGATGTACTGCCGCACCCGCTGGGCCTGGTCCTCCGCGGAGACGTCCACCATGACGGCGATCGAGTGCGCCACCAGGCGGGACTCCGCCCCGGTGCGTCGGCTCGCGTAGACGCGCAGCGCCACATGCATGGACCGCTCCGTGGTGTTCACCAGGAGGGCCTCCACGCGCACGAGGTCGCCCACGTGGATGTTCCGCACGAAGCGCACACCGCCGCCGAACACCGCGACCACGGATTCATGTCCGGTCCAGCGGGCGGCGCAGACGGCGGCCGCCTCGTCCACCCAGCGCAGGATCGCGCCCGCGTTGATGGTGCCGCCCACGGTGGCCTCCGCGTTGGGGGCCAGGAACGCGAGGGTGCTCATCTCCTCGGGGGCCTCCCCGGGCGCGGGGAACGGCAGTCGGGCCATGCCGCGCTCGACGGCGCGGCGGGCCACGGTGGAGCGGCGGGCCTGTTCGTCGCGCTCGATCTGGCCGGGGGTCGAGGGCTCCCAGACCGGCACGGTCACGGGCACCCCGCCCTCCTCCGCGGCGTAGACCACGAGGGACGAGGTGGCGACCACGGGGTCGCCGTCGTCGTCGCGGATCTCCGGCAGCAGCAGGCGGGTCTGGACGTGCACCTCGGCGCCGTCCGTGTGGACCACGCGCGCCTGCACCACGGCACGGCGGTCCACCGGCACGGGGTGCCGGAACTGAGTGTGCCCCATGTAGCGGGCACGCACGAACGTCCCGGCCCAACTCGCCGCGACGGCGTAGCCGGCCTTCTCGATCCAGGAGATGACGGTGCCGGCGTCCACCAGGCCGGTGGGATGATCGAAGCTGTCCGCCCGGAATTCGAGGGCGAGGGCTCCGGGGGGTCTCATGCCGTCGAACGTATCACCCGAGTCCGGGCCCTGTGCGGCCGGTCACGCCCCGTCCAGGAGTCTGCGGGGAACCTCCCGGCCGCGCCCCAGGCGGGTCCGCGCACGGGGGACAATGGACCCATGACCGCCTTCGACCGTCTCCCCCTGCCCGCGGAGCCCCAGACTCCGCACGACCGCCTGCGCCGCCGCACCGAGGCCGCCGTCGCCGAGCGCGGGGAGGCCGCCGTCGCCGGGCTGGCGGTGCGCCTGATGACCGGCGCGGCCACTCCCGATGACGTCACCTCGGGCGCCGCCCGCGCCCTCACCGGCGACGACGGCGACCTCAGCCCCGCCGCGACCGGCGCCCTGGCCCTGATGCACGCGTGGCACCGCAGCGCGCTGCCCGCCCTGACCGGGGCGCTCACCGCCCCCGAGGCGGACGTCCGCTCGGCGGCCCACCTCGTGCTCGCCTCCCGCGCCGGCTCGCTGCGCCGCGATGCCGCCGTCGACCGCACCCTCGTGGACGCGGTGCGGGCCGGCTGTGCCGACCCGGACCCGGAGGTCCGCGCGTCGGCCGCGTCCGCACTGGGTGCCCTCGCCCGCCCCGAGGACCTCGAGTCCGCCCTGCCCGTGCTCACCGGCATGGTGATGGACGTGGACGCGGACCTGGCCGCGGCCGCCGAGCTGGCCCTCGAGCAGCTCGCGATCCGCCTGGACCGGCCCGGCCTGCGGGTCAGCCTCGAGGGCTGAGGCGACGCCCGTGCAGTGCCCCCACTTCGATGTCGGCGAGTGCCGTTCCTGCCCGCTGATGGGCGTGCCGTACGCCCGGCAGCTCGCGGACAAGCAGGCCGCGGTCCTGGCCGCGCTGGCGGACGCGCTCGATGCGGACACGGTCGTGGCCGAGCCGTTCGCCTCCGCGGAGGCCGGGTTCCGGAACAAGGCGAAGCTCGTGGTCACGGGGTCGGCGGCGGCGCCGCGGCTGGGCATCCTGGACCCGCGGCAGCACCCCCGCCATCACGACGGCGCCGGCGTGGACCTGCGCGACTGCGGCCTGTACGAGGCCGGCATGGAGGGCGTGTTCGAGGCGTGCGCGGCGGCGGTGACGGCGGCCGGGCTGGAGCCCTACGACGTCGCCGCCCGCACGGGCGAGCTGAAGAACGTGATCGTGACGCTCTCCCCCGACCGGGAGGCGATGGTCCGGTTCGTGCTGCGCTCCGCCGACCGGCTGGACGCGCTGCGCGCGGCGGTGCCGGGGCTGCTGGATGACCTCGCGGCGCGCGGGACACCCGCCGCCGTGGTGAGCGCGAACCTGCTGCCGGAGCACGTGGCCCTGCCCGAGGGCGACGAGGAGATCGTGCTCGCCGGCGGGCCGACGCTGACCATGCGGCTCAACGGGGTGGGCCTGCGGCTGCGCCCGCAGGGGTTCTTCCAGACGAACACCGCGGTGACCGAGGGGCTGTACGCGACGGCGGCGGCGTGGGTCGCCGAGGCCGGCCTGCCGGCGGCGGCGTGGGACCTGTACTGCGGGGTGGGCGGGTTCGCGTTCCACCTGGCCCGGGCCGGCGTGCGAGACGTGTGGGGCATGGAGTCCTCCGCCGAGGCGGTGGCCGCGGCCCGGGAGACGGCCGCGGAGCTCGGCCTGGCCGACCGGGCGCGCTTCTCCGCCGGCGACGCCACCTCCGCGCTTTCGTTCGAGAAACGGCGGGCTCCGGAGGCGCTTTCGTTCGAGAAACGGCGGGCCCGCCCGGACGCCGTCGTCGTGAATCCGCCGCGGCGGGGCATCGGCGCCGAACTAGCCGACGCGCTGGAGGACTCGGGCGTGCCCACCGTCCTGTACTCCAGCTGCAACCCGGCGACGCTCGCGCAGGACCTCGTAAGGATGCCCTCCTACCGGGTGGCGCGGGTGCAGGTGTTCGACATGTTCCCGCAGACCCGGCACGCGGAGGTGCTCACGCTGCTGACCCGGCGGTGACGGGGGCCGGGGCGCGTCACCGCGGGCTCCCCGCCCGACGGTTCCGCTTCTTCAACTCGACGAAGACCTGCAGCAGCGTCAGAGCCGACGGCGCGAGCGCGGGTTGCGTGAGCACGAGCGGTTGCGCACGGGTCAACCCGCCACCCTGCAACGGCCGTCCCGAGTCCCACCGGTTGGCCTTGCGCAGACCACCCTCGTTCCACAGCCGCTCGTCCACCTTGAGCGCCACCTTCATCGTGTGCTCCGACTCTGGCGCCACAGCACGGACTTCCTTCACGTCCGCCCAGTCCACGGACCAGTCCCGCGTCCACACCCGTCGCTCATCGAACGTGACATGCCGAGGCCGGAACAGACCCATCGTCGCGGCGGGAAGCACCGCCAACGCCAGCGCCAACCCGATGAACGACGCCACACGCCACACCCCGAACCCGGCCGAGACATCCTCCGACGGCCGGAAGATCACCCACACGAACACCGCGATGCACACCACGACGATCAGCCACAGGAGCAACCACCGCGCCGGACGCACCCGCGCCTGCACCGGCAGACTCGCCAGGATCTCCTCCCGCGTCGCCTTCTTCCGCAACCGCGTCGGCTTCGCATCCATCACTTGCTCATCATCCAGTTCATGAGCCCTTCGCCCCCCGGCCATCTCCGCCGAGTGTGTCCTGCTCGTTCCCGGGCCACGCTTCCGGCGCGCGGGGGCACACGTCCGCCCCGTCGGCACGACCCTATTCCCGGAACCCACCGCGCCGCAGCGACATCACCGCAGCTGAGAACCGCTGTGATGTCGCTGCGGTGCGGTCGGCCGGAACGACGGCGCGCTCGCTGCGGTGAACATCGCCGCGGCACTCCCCGTGCGGCCCCACTTCCCCGCCCGTAGGCTGGTTCCCATGTCGCAGACGCTCACCCCCGCCGCTCCGCAGGACCTGAACGCCCGCCGTCACCGGCTCCGCCGCTACCGCGCCGTCATCTTCGACATGGACGGGGTCATCACGGACACCGCCGGCGTGCACGCGCAGGCGTGGAAGGAGCTCTTCGACGGGGCGCTGCCCGCCGTGGGCGCGCTGCCCGCCAACGCCGCCGTCGTCGCCGCGGACCCGGACGTGCTGCGCCCCTTCGACGCCGCCGCCGACTACCTGCACCACGTGGACGGGCGTCCCCGCGAGGACGGGGTCCGCACGTTCTTCGCCTCCCGCGGCCTGCAGGTGCCCGAGGCCGACTCCCCCGAAGCGGACACGGCCCCGGAGCTGACGGTCCTCGCCCTCGCCGAGCGCAAGCAGGGCTACTTCGAGCAGGTGCTCGAGCGCGACGGCGTCCGCGTGTTCCCGGAGGCCCAGGACCTCCTCGAGCGGCTGCGGGCCAAGGGCGTGCCGGTCGCACTGGTCACCAGCTCCAAGAACTCCCGCGCCGTGCTCACGGCCGGCGGCGTGCTGGACTTCTTCCCCGTGATCGTGGACGGGAACACCGCCCTCGAGCGCGGGCTGCCGGGCAAGCCGGACCCGGCGATGTTCTGGGAGGCCGCCCGCGAGCTGGGCGTCGACGTCGCGGACGCGATGGTCCTCGAGGACGCCGTCTCCGGTGTGAAGGCCGCCGCGGACGGCCGCTTCGGCCTCGTGATCGGCGTGGACCGCGAGCCCGATCTCGGCAAGGGCCGGCTCAAGGAGGCCGGCGCCCACCTGGTGGTCCAGGACTACGGGACCCTGCATCTGGAGGACCGCACCACCACCCCGTTCGACCCCGCGTGGGTGCTGCGCTGGGACCGCTTCGACCCGGCCTCCGAGGGCACACGCGAGGTGCTGTGCACCCTGGCCAACGGGTACTGGGGCACCCGCGGCGCCGTGCCCGGCACGCGCATCTCCTCCGTCCACTACCCCGGCACCTACATGGCCGGGGTGTTCAACCGGCTGACCTCGATGGTCCAGGGCCGGGTCGTGGAGACCGAGCACATGGTCAACATCCAGGACTGGACCCCGCTCGTGGTGACCCCGCGCCACGGCCGCCCGCTGCTGCCGGGCGAGGAGAACCTCGTAGAGTACGGCCAGGAGATGGACCTGCGCCGCGGCGTGCTCTCCCGCACCATGACCTTCGAGGACGAGCAGGGCCGGCGCACCACGGTCCACACCCGACAGTTCACCTCGCTGGCCAACCGGCACCTCGCCGCGATCGAGCTGACCGTCGTGGCGGAGAACTGGTCCGGGGACCTCACGGTGCGCTCGAAGATCGAGGGCCGCGTGGCCAACCTCAACGTCTCCGACGACCGCACCCTCGCCAACCAGCACCTCGAGCCGGTCCAGGCCCGGGAGATCGACGGCGAGACCGTCCTGCTCGAGACCGCCACCAACCAGTCCGGCATCCACGTGGCCATGGCCACCCGCACCCGCCAGGTGGCGCCGGTGGGCCACCACGAGCCCATCCGCCGCCCCGTGGACGGCTCGGACCTGGTGGTCGGCCAGGACATCCTCCTCCACGTGGACGAGGGCGTGCCGCTCGTGCTGGAGAAGATCGCCGCCGTCGCCACGAGCCACGACCACGCCAACGCCTCCGTGTGGGAGTCGGCGGTGAAGGACGTCCAGCGCGCCCAGAACTTCCGCAACCTGCTGACCCTGCACGAGCAGCGCTGGGGCACCAACTGGGACCGGTTCTCCGTGCGCATCGACCTGGCTGAGCCGTACCGGCATCAGCGCCGCTCCACGGCGGCGGAGGCCGGCGGCGAATACGCGCCGCCCGTCGTCGACGCCGGCCACTCGGCCCCGGTGGGTTCCGCGGTCCCGATGGGCAAGGACGGCGCGTCGCTGCGCCAGCAGCTCGCCCTGAACCTGCACACGTTCCACGTGCTCCAGACGGCCTACGGCCGCCGCCGGGACCTGGACGCCTCCGTGGGGGCGCGCGGCCTGCACGGCGAGGGCTACCGCGGCCACATCTTCTGGGACGAGATCTACGTCTACCCGATGCTCACGCTGCGCCGCCCCGAGATCACCCGGGGCCTGCTGATGTACCGCTACCGGCGTCTCAACGAGGCCCGCGCCAACGCCCAGGCCGAGGGCTGGGCCGGCGCCATGTACCCGTGGCAGTCCGGGGCGGACGGCTCCGAGGAGACGCCCACCGAGCTGTGGAACCCGCGCTCGCGCATGTGGATGCCGGACAACTCCCACAACCAGCGCCACGTCTCCCTGGACATCGCCTACTCGGTGCTGCGGTACATCGAGATCACGAAGGACACGTCCTTCATCTCGGACTACGGCGCGGAGATGCTCGTGGAGATCTCCCGGTTCTTCATGTCCATGACCCTGCACAACGCCGTCACGGACCGCTACGAGCTCCACGGCGTCATGGGCCCGGACGAGTTCCACGACGGCTATCCCGAGACCCCCGGCTCCGGCCTGCGCAACAACGCGTACACGAACGTGCTGACCTCGTGGGTGCTCGCGGAGACCGCCCGCCTGGTCCGCTGGCTGGACACGATCGACGACGGCCTGCCCGAGCTCATGGAGATCTCCGAGGAGGAGATCGAGCGCTGGGAGGAGGTCAGCACCCGTCTGACCGTGCCGTTCTTCGAGGAGGGCGAGGAGGCCGGCATCCTCGCCCAGTTCGAGGGCTACCAGGACCTGCTCGAGTTCGACTGGGAGGCCTACCGCGCCAAGTACGGGAACATCGGCCGCATGGACCTGATCCTGCAGGCCGAGGGCGACGCCACCAACCGGTACAAGCTCTCCAAGCAGGCCGACACCCTCATGCTCGGATACCTGTTCTCCGCCGAGGAGCTGGACCGGATCCTGCGCCGCATGGGCTACGAGCTGCCCGAGGAGGCGTTCGAGCGGATGGTCACGTACTACGAGGCCCGCTCGACGCACGGCTCCACGCTCTCCCGGCTGGTGCACGCGTGGGTGTCGGCCCGCACGGACCCGGACCGGTCCTGGGACCTGTTCACGGAGGCCCTCGAGTCGGACCTCTCGGACACGCAGGGCGGCACCACGAAGGAGGGCATCCACCTGGGCCTGATGGCGGGCACCGTGGACACGGTGATCCGCTGCTACGCGGGCCTCGAGACGCGCGACGACGTCGTCCGGCTGCACCCCCGCATGCCCGCCCAGCTGCCCGGCGCCCGGTTCACCATCCGGTTCCGCCAGCAGCCCGTAGTCATCCAGATGACCCAGCGGGAGGTGACGGTGGCCGCGGGCGAGGGCATGTGGCACGACGTGCCGATGATCATCGCCGGCCGCGAGCACACCCTGTCCCCCGGCGAGAAGCTGACGGTCCCGCTGGGCTGAGGGCCGCCGTCGTCGGCCACCCCACCCCGTCCCTTTGGGGGCGAAAGTGGGCGGTATCCCGCGCGGATACCGCCCACTTTCGCCCCCGGACGCGGGAGGACGCGGGAGGACGCGGGAGGACGCGGCTGCCGCCCCGGCTCAGCGCAGCGGCAGCTCGGCGCGGACCACCCAGCAGCCGCCCAGCGGGCCGGCCATGAGGGTGCCGCCGAACACGGCCACGCGCTCGCGCATGCCGGCCAGGCCGAAGCCGCTGGCCATCGCGACCACCACGCGGTCGCGGCGGGGCTCGCCCTCGTCCATGGGGCTGGCGATGCACAGCACGAGGCGGTCCGCGCCCTCGAGCTGCGAGGTCAGGCGCACCGTGCCGCGGCGCGGGGCGTGCTTGAGGATGTTCGTCACCGACTCCTGCACCACACGCAGCACGGTCAGCTCCAGGGAGCGCGGCAGCTCGTCCAGCTCGGTCAGCGAGCGCTCGACCGCGAACCCGGCCGCGTGCAGCTGGGCCTCGAACTCGTCGAGGCGGGCCGGCAGGTCCACGACGGCGTCCCCCTCCGCCGTCTGCGCGTTGCGGGAGGAGCCGCGCAGCGCGGTGAGCATGCGGCGCAGGTCCACGAGGGACTGCCGGGCGGCCTGCTCGATGGCCTTCTCCGCGGCGGCCCGCTTCTCCGGGTCCTTCTGGGTGGGCAGCATGGCGGCCTGCATCGAGATCACGGTGAGCCCGTGCGCGACGACGTCGTGCAGCTCCGCCGCGATCCGCTGCCGCTCCGCCTCCGCGGCGCAGGCGGCGGCCTCCTCGGCCCGGCGCAGGGCCGCCTCGCGGTCCCGGGCCCGATGCCGGGATCGGCGGATCATGAAGGCCGGCACCGCCACGCACAGCGCGACGATGAGCGTGATGACCATGACGCCCTTGAGGCTGTCCTCGTCCGCCCACGTGCCGTCGGTGAGGACCTCGCCCGCGACGGTGAGCAGGATGAGGGCGCCCAGGGCGAACCAGACGAACACCCGGTGCGAGTACCGCGTCACTATGGCCGCGCCCAGGACGACCCCGCCACTGAACGCCTGCGGGGTGAGGTGCGCGTGGTCCGCCTCCACGAGGCCCACCAGACCGAACGTGCTCCCGAGCAGCACGAACACCGCCGCGAGGGTGGGCTGCCACCCGAACAGCAGCGTGACCAGCACGCTCGCCAGGAACAGGACCCAGCGCAGGAGCGGCTCCCGCCCCTCACCCGTCAGCCCGCCGTCCTCCTCGAGGATGCCCGCGAGTTCGGGGTCAGCGCTCAGCCCGGCGGCCACCGTGGGCCCCAGCACCAGGGTGAGGATCTCCCCCAGCACCATGAGCCCGACGATCACGTAGAGGACGATCCGCATGTGCCGGGAGACGGGTTCCGTGCGCAGGATCGCGGGCAGGCGGGAGTCCAGGGGAGACTCGGCGGGCGGGCGCGACGTCGCCGTCGTCGTCCGAGCCGGGGCGGGCGCCGCGATGCTCATCCGATGTCCACGAGGCCCGCGCGGGCGGCGCGGATGAGGATCTGCACGCGGTCACGGACCTGCCACTTGTCCAGGACCTTGACGATGTGGGACTTCACCGTGGCCTCCGCGAGGAACAGGGCGCCGGCGATCTCCGCGTTGGAGGCGCCCTTGGCGAGCTCGCGGACCACGTCCAGCTCGCGCTCGGTGAGGCGCTCGTGCGGGGCGAGGGGCTCGGCCGGGCAGGGGTCGGCGTGCTCGGGGGCCGCGGTGACGGCCTCCACCAGGTCCGCGGCCACGCGGGCGGAGAACACGGCGTCCCCGGCGTGGACGCGGCGGATGGCGTCCACGACCTCGGCCGGCGGTGCGTCCTTCACGAGGTAGCCTGCGGCGCCGGCGCGCAGGGCGGGCACGAGGTACTGCTCGGAGGAGAAGGTGGTGATCGCCAGGACGCGCACGCCCGGGGCCTCGGCGGAGATGCGCGCGGTGGCCTCGACGCCGTCCATGTGGGGCATCTGCATGTCCATCAGCACGACGTCGGGGGCCAGCGTGCGGGCCGCCTCGAGGGCCTGGACCCCGTCCTCGGCGGAGCCGACCACCTCGAGGTCCTCGGCCTGGGCCACGAAGTGCTCGAGGGCGGTGCGCATCAACGCCTGGTCGTCGGCCACGACTACTCGGATCATGGCGCCCAGCGTAGGCGGCGCACAGGCCGCCGCGCGTCCGCCGAAGGTCGACGTCGGCCCCCGCCTCGGGGCGGACCGGGCCGGCTCCCGCGCCCGGCCGGCCACCGCAGTCCCGGCGCCTCCGTGGGCAGAACCCACAACCCCGTCGCCTCCGTGGGCAGAACCCACAACCCCGGCGCCTCCGTGGGCAGAACCCACAACCCCGTCGCCTCCGTGGGCAGAAGAGAGGGCACTTCTGCCCACGGAACGCTCTGGCCTGCCGCTTCCGCCCACGGAACCGGGCCGCCCCACCCGGGCCCCGCTCCACCCCCCGCGCGTCACCGCGGCAGCAGGAACCAGCCCATCACGGCCATGCCGAGGATCCCGGCGAGCATGGCCGGCAGCAGCACCACGAACAGGTTCCGCCGCGTCACGGCCCAGCCGGGCATCTGCGGCGACTGCGCCCCCGCGGCCATGCCGTGGGCCACCTGGATGCGAGCGGGCCCGGCGACGATGCCCCAGCCCGCGGCCGCGTTGTGCAGGCCGTTGGACCAGGGCGGGGGGACGCCCAGGGCGGCGCCTGTGTCCATCTGCAGGGGGCCGATCAGGGCCATGGCCCCGGTGTTCGAGGCCGTGATGAAGCCGGCGAACGCGCCGAGGAACGGCATCGCCACCAGGTAGGACTCCCCCATCCCGCTGAGTGCGCCCGCGAGCGCCTGCGAGACCCCGCCGGCGGAGAGGATGAGCCCGAACGCCACGTAGAGCGCGTTGGGGATGGCGGTGCCCACCCACAGCTTCCCGGCCTCGCGGGGGACGCGGCGGCGGGCGGCGGCGTCGAGGTGGAGCAGCTGCACGCCCACGCCCACCGCCACGAACGCCCACAGCGCCGGCGTCCCCACGAGGGCCGCCGCCCCCTCGAGCCCGAACGCGCCCTTCACGGTGGTGCCCAGCACGGTGCCGGCCATGAGCGTCAGGTACGGCACCACGTCCCGCCCCGGCCCGGGCAGCAGCCGGCCGCCGCGGATCACGAGCAGCCAGGCCACGGTGAGCACGAACGTGGCGACGGCGCCCGCCGGCGCGGTGCCGACCACGAGGTTCGCCCCCAGGATCAGCGCCCACTGGGCGACCCCGGAGAGCACGGCGACGCCGAGCCAGGGCAGTGTCCGGGCCGGGCCGACGTCGACTCGCATGCCGCGCGCCCCGCGCAGCAGCAGCACCGTGGCCACGCCCGCCACCAGGCAGGCCGGCAGGTTGAACACCGCGGCGGTGACCCCGATCTCCCGGAAGTCCAGGCCGAACAGGCGGGCGCCCATGAGCGTGCCCGGCGCCATGGACCCCCACGGGCCGATGGTGAGCGCGAGGACGGAGATCAGCGCGGACCGGAACGCCGTGTAGCCCAGACCCAGCAGCAGCGGCACACCCACGATCAGGGAGACGCCGAACCCGGTCACGGTCTCGAGGAACGGGATGACGCCGTGCACCATGAGCAGCGCGGTCGCGATCGTGGGGCCGTTGCCCGCCGACAGCCACGCGGCCAGGCGCGCGTGCCCGCCCGAGTACTCCATGACGCGGGACAGGGTGATACCGCCAGCGATGATCGCCAGGATCTCGAGCAGCGTGGGCACGCCGGCGCCGATCGCGCCGCCCAGGTCGCCCGGGGCCACGCCGAAGGCCGTGAGGGCCAGCAGCACGGCCACGGCCGTCCCGGCGGCCGGGGCCACCCACGCGGGCAGCCGGGTGAGCAGCAGCACGAGGGTGAGCAGGATGGGTGAGAGCGCGAGCAGCACCTCCACGGCGCACCCCCTCTCCTCGTGTACTGCGCCCCACTGTAGGCGCGGGGTGGGGCCGACACCCCTCCCCTTTACTCTGGGGGTCATGACGCAGCCATCCCACCCCGACGACGTCACCCGCGCCCGCCTGATCCCGCCCGTGCCCGTGGCGGTGGCCCCGATGGCCGGCGGCCCCTCGACCCCGGAGCTGGTGGCCGCCGTCGTCGGCGCAGGCGGCGGCGGGTTTCTCGCCGGCGGCATGCGGACGGCCGCGCAGATGCGCGCGCAGGTGGACGCGCTGCGCGCGCTGCTGGGCGCGGAGGGGCCGGACCGCTGGGGCGTGAACCTGTTCGTGCCGGACGCGGTGAACACGGCCATCCCGGACGCGGCGCGCACGGAGGCGGCACGGTCGGCGCGGACGGCGGCCGTCGCCGCGTACCGGGCGGGCCTGACGGCCGACGGCGCCGCCGGCCTGCCCACCGCCGCGGACGTCGTCCCGGACCCGGACGCCGAACGGGCCGACTTCGACGCCCTGCTCACCGCCGCCGAGGAGCAGGCGTGGCCGCTGGTCTCCTTCACGTTCGGCCTGCCGGCCGCCGACGTGTTCGCCCGGCTGGCCGCCGCGGGTATCCCGGCCGGAGCCACCGTGACGGACGCGACCGAGGCGCGGGCCGCCCTCGACCACGGGGCCGCGTTCCTCGTGGTGCAGGGCCACCGCGCCGGCGGGCACCGGGGCACGTCGGACCCGGCCGCGGAGCCGACCCGCGCCGAGATGCCGACGGTGCTGGCGGCGGTGCGCGACGTCGTCGGGACGGGGGCCGCGAGCGCCATGCCCGTGGTGGCCGCCGGCGGCGTGGGCACCGCCGAGGACGTGCGCGCCCTGCTCACCGCCGGCGCGGACGCCGTCGCGGCCGGCACCGCGTTCCTCCTCACCCCGGAGGCGGGCACCTCGGCGGCGCACCGGGCCGCCGTCGCGGCGTGTGCGGCCGGGACACGCTTCTCCGCCGACGACGGCCGGGCCCGCACCGCCCTGACCCGCGCCTACACGGGGCGGTGGGCGCGGTCGCTGGCCACCGCGTTCATGGCGGAGCACCCGGACGCCCCCGCCGCGTACCCCGAGGTCAACGTCCTGACGAAGGGGCTGCGCGCCGCCGCCGCGGCCGTCGGCGACCTCGAACGCGTCCACCTGTGGGCCGGCACCGAGGCGCACCGGGTCCGTGAGGCGCCGGCCGCCGACGTCCTCGCCTCCCTCACGCCCTGAGGACCGCCCCGGATCATCCCGCGGGCTGACGCCGGCCCCTCCGCCTGCGGCCTAGGCTGGCCCGCGTGAACCCCCTGCGCCGCCTCGACCAGTGGACGCGCCTGCACCCCGTGCGCACGGACGTGATGGCCGCCGCAGCCCTGTTCACCGTACTCGTGGCGCTCCCGTGGATCGCGCTCGGGCCGATGGTCGCCCCGGACCCCCAGGGCCGGCAGACGGCCGTCTCCCTCCTGGCCGGGGCCGGCATGGTCCTGCCGTGGGCCGTGCGTCGGGTGCGCCCGGTGGCCTCGGCCGCCGTCGTGACGGCCGCGGCCGTCCTGCACCTGCTCGCCGGGCCCGAGTTCAGCCTGTCCCTGCTGATGGTGCCGCTCACCGTCTACAACCTCGCTGCGAACGCGCCCCGGAGCGTCTCCGTGGCCGGGCTCCTCCTGGGGCTGGTCGGCGGCGTGGCCAACGGGGTGAAGGTGTGGCTGTTCCCGGCGCAGTTCGTCACCCCCGACGGCCTCACCGTCCGCTCCCCCGCGGAGCCGCTGGCCATGGTCATCATGGCGATCGGCTGCGGGCTCATGGTGCTCACCGCGTGGGCGTTCGGCGACGTCGTGCGCAACCGCCGCCTCACCGTGCGCGCCCTCGAGGACCGCGCCCACCGCCTCGAGGTGCAGTCCCGGCAGGAGCGCGAGCTCGCCGCCGCCGACGAGCGCAGCCACATCGCCCGGGAGATGCACGACATCGTCGCCCACTCCCTGCAGGTGATCATCTCCCAGGCCGACGGCGCCCGGTACGCCGCCGCCGCCAAGCCCGCGCTCGCGGTCACCGCGCTCGAGACCATCGGCCAGACCGGCCGTTCCGCGCTCGCGGACATGCGCCAGCTGCTCGGCGTGCTCCGCGAGACCGGCGAGACCGTGGCCGGGGTGCCCGGCGTGACCGACGACGACGCCCGGCGACCCGCCGCCGACGTCGTCGCCTCCCCCGACGGCCGCGGCACCCGCCTGCCCCCGGGCCGCCGGCCCCAGCCGCGACTCGCGGACCTGCCCGCCCTCGTGGAGACGATGCGCCTGTCCGGGCTCGAGGTGTCCCTGCTGGAGACCGGCACACCCCGCCGCACGCTGCCGGCGGGTGGGGAGCTGGCGGCGTACCGGATCGTGCAGGAGGCGCTCACCAACACGCTGCGCCACGGCGGGCCGGACGCGGACGCCTTCGTCACGCTCGCCTGGACGGCGCACGGCCTGGACCTGCAGATCGACGACGACGGCTGCGGCGCCGCCGCCGACCCCGCCACCCGGGGCAGCGGCCAGGGTCTGCGGGGGGCCGCCGAGCGGACGGCCCTGTTCGGCGGGACGCTCGAGACGGGGCCGCGCGTGGGGGCCGGGTACCGCGTGTCCGCCCACCTGCCGTACTCGGCGGTGTGAGGGGTGGCCGCCCCCGTCTCGCCCGCTCACCCCGCCCGACTTGAGAGGATGACCCCATGAGCTCTGAGGAGACCGTCCCCGTCCGCGTGGCCCTGGTGGACGACCAGGCACTGATCCGCTCCGGGCTGGCCATGCTCGTGGACTCGCAGCCGGACCTGACGGTCGTGGCGGAGGCGGGCAGCGGGCGCGAGGCGGTGGCGTCGGTGTCCGTGGCGGGCGCCGACGTCGTGCTGATGGACGTGCGCATGCCGGAGATGGACGGCATCGAGGCCACCCGCGCGCTGCTGCGCCGGCCGGACGCCCCGCGCGTCGTGGTGCTGACCACCTTCGACCTGGACGAGTACGCCTTCGACGCGATCGAGGCGGGCGCCAGCGGCTTCCTGCTCAAGGACGCCCCGCCCGAGGAGCTGCTCGCCGCGATCCGCACGGTGCACCGGGGCGACGCCGTGATCGCCCCGTCCACGACGCGCCGGCTCCTGACGCACATGGCCCCGCGTCTGCGCTCGGACCAGGTCCGCAGCGCCGAGTGCGAGGAGCAGCAGGCGGCCGTGGCGTCGCTGACCCCGCGCGAGCACGAGGTGCTGGTGCTCATGGCGCAGGGCGCCGCGAATCTGGAGATCGCCGCCGAGCTCGTGCTCTCCGAGGCCACGGTGAAGACGCACGTCGGCCGGGTGCTGGCCAAGCTAGGCGCCCGCGACCGCGTGCAGGCCGTGCTCATCGCCCACCGCGCGGGCCTCGTGCAGTTCTGACCCGCCGTTCCGGCACGCCCTGCAGCCCCCGCCCTAGCCCCTGCCCCACCCCTCGTCGAGGCCCGCAGACACGCCGCTACGCCGTCGTCGTAGCGGCGTGTCTGCGGGCCTCAACGGCCGGCCTCGGCGGTCGGCCGGGGCGGTCGGCCGGGGCGGCGGGGCCCTTCCCTGAGCCACTCCCCAGGCGCCTGCCAGCACAATCACAGGTCATACCTGGGTATGAGTCGGACGCCCCGAGGTTCATCCTCATGGCCCTGCCGGTGCGCCCACCCCCTCCGCGATGCTGGACGCAGGCCCCGCAGCGGGTCCGCCGCCGGGGTGCACGCGCCGATGGCCGCCCCGGCCCGACGCGCACTGGAGGAGAGGCACCATGACCGGCAGCATCCTGGACCACCCCACCCCGACGACGTCCCGCGCCTCCGACCCAGCCGCCGAGCAGGCGCAGCGGGACAGTGAATGCGTGGCCTTCTTCGTGGCGCTGGTGACGGCCGCCGTCGTGATGCTGGGCCTGAGCCTGTTCACGGGGGTCGAGGGGCTGCTCCGCCTGGCGCTCACCGCGGGCGCCGGCCTGCTCGCCGGCGCCGTCGCGTGGGCCACCGCCCGCCCCGTCCTGGAGGACGACGCCCCGGGCGACTGACCCGGCCGCGCCCTCAGGGCCGCAGGCCGCGCAGGTACGTGTCCAGCAGCCAGCCCCGCTGGTCCGGGCCGTGGCCCAGCAGCGCGCACTCCGGCGACCGGGTGACCATGAGCAGGCCGAACAGGTAGTCCGCCCCGGTCACGTCCGGGCCCACGAGCCCGGCCCGCCGCGCCTCGGCCACCACCTGGTCCGCGAGCTCGAGGATCACACGCTCGGCCTCGGCGATGAGGGCCTCGGGCGGCCGGTCGGCGGGGTCGAAGTCGTCCCGGGCCGCCGCGAGCGAGGCCAGGTTCACGGCCCCCAGGTCCTCCGCGAGCCTCCGCCACCGCGCCTCGGTCCCACCGCCGTGCCCGTCCCCGCCCACCCCGTCGAGGAAGGCCTGCAGGATCCCCCCGGTGCGGGCCACGACGTCCTCGAGCACGGCGTCCAGCAGATCCCGACGCGTGAGGAAGTGCCGGTACAGCGTCCCCACGCCGACCCCGGCCTCCTGCGCCACCCCGCGCAGGGACATCGCCGCCCCCTGGGTGGCGATGAGACGGCCGGCGGCCGCCAGCAGGTCCTGGCGGTTGGCGCGGGCGTCGGCTCTCATGTCCCCATCATCCCACTCCACCCCGCACCGCCCGGCGGCGGGGACCTGACGCCCTCGGGTCCACGCCTCGCCGGCCCGCCTCATCCCCGGGCATGACCCGCCGCCCGCGGAGGTGGTCCCCTCCTCCGATCCGCCCCGCCGGGTCCGCGCGGGAGAGTGGCCGCCATGGACACCTCTTCCCCCGCACACCCCTTCTCCCCCACGACCCCCGGCCCCGTCGCGCCGGGGCCGGGCACGCCGTCGTCGTCCGCCACCACGACGACGGCGCCCGCCGTCTGCGCCCGCGGCCTCACCCGCGCCTACGGGCGCGGTGACGCGCAGGTGCACGCCCTGCGCGGGGTGGACGTGGACTTCGCCTCGGGCGCGTTCACCGCGATCATGGGGCCCTCGGGCTCGGGCAAGTCGACGCTCATGCACTGCCTGGCCGGGCTGGACGCGCCGACCTCGGGCTCCGTGAGGATCGGCGGCACCGAGATCACCGGGCTGGACGACACCGCCCTGACCCGGCTGCGTCGCGACCGCGTGGGCTTCGTGTTCCAGGCCTTCAACCTCGTGCCCACGCTCACGGCCGAACAGAACATCGTGCTGCCGCTCGAGCTGGCCGGCCGCACCCCGGACCGCGCCTGGCTGGACGAGATCACCCGCACCCTGGGCCTCGCAGACCGGTTGGGCCACCGGCCGCACGAGCTCTCGGGCGGCCAGCAGCAGCGCGTCGCCGTGGCCCGCGCCCTGCTCACCCGACCGGACGTCGTGTTCGGGGATGAGCCCACCGGCAACCTGGACACCGCCACCTCCGCCGAGGTGCTCGGCCTGCTGCGCCGGTCCGCGCGGGAGATGGGCCAGACCGTCATCATGGTCACCCACGACCCCGTGGCGGCCTCCGCCGCCGACCGCGTCGTGCTGCTCGCGGACGGCCGGCTGGCCGGCGAGCTCGTGGACCCCACGGTCGAGTCCGTCACCGCGGCCCTGACCGCCCTGTCCGCCCCGGCCGAGGGCGGGGTGCGCTGACCATGTGGACCGTCGCCCTCTCCCAGCTGCGCACCCAGCCGCGCCGCTACGTCTCCCTGGTGCTGGCCATCCTGATCGGCACCCTGTTCCTCGCGGCCTCCTTCCTCGTCTCCTCGACGGCGCAGGCCACCCTGCGCGCCACGCTCGGCAGCACCTACGCCGGCGCCGACCTCGTGGTCCTGCCGGGCGGGTCCGAGGACGTCTCCGACCTCGCCGGCACCTCCGCCGAGCCCGGCCCGCTGGCCCGCCTGGACGGCGTCGAGGAGGCGTACGCCCTGCGGATGGCGTGGGCGGCGGCCCGCGCCGCGGACGCCGAGTTCGGCGCCGCGGTGATGCCCCTGCCCCGCGACCCGGCCCTGGCGGGCCTGACCGTGACCGCCGGCGCCCTGCCCGCCGCCGACGACGCCCGCGGCGTCACCCTCGACGCGCAGACCGCGGACCGGCACGGGGTGGCCGTGGGCGACGTCGTCGCGCTGGCGAGCGAGTCCGGGCCCGACTCGACCACCACGCCGGTCGACGCGGTGGTCACGGGCCTGACCCAGCCCTCCCCGGACCCGATGCTCTCCGGGCAGGCGCAGGTGTGGGCCTCGCCCGCGGCGCTGACCGCGGTGCAGGGCCAGGACGGGGAGGCCGGGTTCACCCCCCACCTGCTGCTGCGCCTGGCCGACGGGGCTGACGTCCCCGCCGTCGCCGAGGCCGCCCGCGCCGAGGCCGCCGCGGCCGGGGTGGACGTCGACGTCGCGGCCCCGGACGAGGCCGTGCGCTCGGTGGTGACGCAGCTGAGCGGCGGCACCGACCTGCTGGGCTGGGTGCTCGGCGGCTTCGCGGCGCTGGCCCTGCTGGTGACCGCGCTGGTCATTGCGAACACCTTCCAGGTGCTCGTGGCCCAGCGCACCCGTGACCTCGCGCTGCTGCGCACCATCGGCTCGACGACGGCCCAGGTGCGGGCGTCCGTGCTGACCGAGGCCGCCGTCGTGGGCGTGGTGGGCTCCGTGCTGGGCGCCGGGCTCGCCGTGGCGATCGTGGCCGGCGTGGCCGCGGCCGCCCGCGCGATGCTGGACCTGCCGTTCCTCACGTTCGGGCTGCACCCGGCAGGGCTCGCCGTCTCGGTGGCCGTGGGCGTGGCGGTGACGGTCGTGGCCGCGCTGGCCCCCGCGGTGGCCGCGACGCGCGTCGCCCCGCTCAAGGCCCTGCGGCCCAGGGACGAGGTGACCGCCGCATCGCGCGGCGGCCGGGTCCGCACGGCGATCGGACTGGCGCTGGCCGTCGGTGGCACCGCGCTCATGCTGGGGGGCGTGTCGGTCAGGGAGCCGGTCTCGGCGATCGGCGGCGGCGCGCTGTCCTTCGTGGGCGTGCTGCTGCTGGCGCGGCTGTTCGTGCCCGCCGCGGTGCGGGGGGCGGCGGTGCTGGCCCGTCCGGCCGGCGTCCCCGGTCGCCTGGCCGGGCTGAACGCGGTGCGCCACCGGTCCCGGACCGCCGCCACCGCCGCGGCCCTGCTCGTGGGCACCACCCTCGTGGCGCTGTTCCTCACCGGCGGGCGCACCGCCCAGGAGCAGACGGCCCTCGCCCTGGACACCGCCTACCCGGTGGACCTCGTGGTGCAGCTGCCCGCCGACGCGGACCCGGCCCGTGCGGCCGAGGCCGTCGCCGCGACGGCGGACGTGCAGGCGGTGGCCCTGGCCACCTCGGTGGGCGCCACGGAGGACGGGTCCCCCGTGCTGGCGACGCCGGCCGCGGACCTGCGCGCCGTCGTCGCGCGCCTGCCCGAGGGCGTGACCGGCCTCGGCGACCCCGGCACGGCGCTCGTGCCCGACTGGGTCGACACGGATCAGGTCCGCGGGCAGGTGGCGGGGGCCGAGCGGACGTTCGTCCCGGTGCGCGCGGGCTCGCTGAGCTCCGGCGTGTACGTGGCGGCCGAGCCGCTGCGCGAGGCCGGGTGGGACGGGGCCGCGGGCGCCGCCGTGCCGGGCCAGCTGCTCGTCGCGCTCGACCCCGGTGTCCCCGTCGACCGCCTGCAGGGCCTGAGCGAGGACGTGACCCGGGCCGCGGGCACCGGGGCGGCCGTGATCGACGGCGGGGCCGGCGAGCGCGCGCTCTACGCCCGGATCATCGACGCGATGCTCGGGATCGTGGTGGCGCTGCTGGCGGTGTCCGTGCTGATCGCGCTGATCGGGGTGGCGAACACGTTGAGCCTGTCCGTGATCGAACGGACGCGCGAGAACGCGCTGCTGCGGGCCCTCGGCCTGACGCGAGGCGGACTGCGCGGGACGATCGCGATCGAGGCCGTGCTGATCGCCGCCGTGGCCGCCGTGCTGGGCTGCGCCCTCGGGGTGTTCTACGGCTGGGCGGGGGCGCAGCTGGTCCTCGCCGACCTCTCCGCGACCGCGGGCGCCGGGACCGCGGTGCGCCCGGCCGTGCCGTGGCTCGAGCTCGTGCTGGTGGTGGCCGTGGCGGCGCTGGCCGGCCTGGCGGCGTCGCTGCTGCCCGCGCGTCGGGCGGCCCGGCTGAGCCCCGTGGCGGGCCTGGCCGCGGTGTGAGCGGGCCTGGCCGCGGTGTGAGCGGGCCTGGCCGCGGTGTGAGCGGGCCTGGCCGCGGTGTGAGCGGGCGGGCCGCGGTGTGAGCGGGCCGCGCCACGGCCCTCACTCGCGCGCTGCCCGGCGGCCGGCGTCGTCGTCGACCGTCCGGAATCGTCTGCAGAACTGACCCTTCTGGGGGTCCGATCCCGCCTCGGAGGGGTCAGTTCCGCAGACGATTCGCCGGGGCCGAGCCGGGGGCGCCCGCGGCCCTGCGGCCGTCGGAACGGCGGTAGGCCATCGCGAGCACGGCCCCGGAGAGGTTATGCCAGATCGAGAACACGGCGCCCGGCAGGGCCGCCGCCGGCGAGATGTACTGCGCGGCGAGGCCCGCGGCCAGGCCCGAGTTCTGCATGCCGACCTCGATCGAGACCGTGCGCGCCACGGGCGTGGGCAGCCGGAACAGCTTCGCCGCGCCGTAGCCGAGCAGGTAGCCGAGCCCGTTGTGCAGCACCACCGCTGCGAACACCAGCAGGCCCGCCGACAGCACGCGGGAGGCGCTGTTGCCGACGACGGCGGCCACCACCAGCGCGATGAACACCACCGAGACCCACGGCAGGGCGGGCAGCACGCGGTCGACGACGCGGCGCAGCAGCAGGCGCACGACGAGTCCGCCCAGGACCGGCAGGAGCACGATGTTCACGATGGACTTGGCCATGGCGCCGCCGTCGACGGCCATGTACTGGCCGGCCAGCCACAGGGTGAGCAGCGGCGTGAGTAGCGGAGCCAGGAGCGTGGACACGGAGGTCATGGCCACGGAGAGGGCTGTGTCGGCGCGGGCGAGATAGCTGACCACGTTCGAGGACGTGCCGCCCGGGGTCGAGCCCACGAGGATCACGCCCGCCGCGAGCTCGGGCGGCAGCTGGAGCACGACGGCGACGCCGAGCCCCAGCAGCGGCATGATCGCGTACTGCGCCACCACGCCCAGCAGCACGGGCAGCGGCCGGCGGGCGACGAGGCCGAAGTCCGGAAGGGTCAGCGTCAGGCCCATGCCGAACATGATGATCCCGAGGAACAGGTTCACCTGGGGCAGCAGCGTCTTCGCGGCGGTCGGGGCGAGGAAGCCCACGAGCGCGGCGGCGAGCACCAGCAGCGGGAAGACGGTGACGGCGATGCGCGCGGAGCGGTCTTCCGCGCGGCGGGCGTCGGTGGGGGCGGGATCCGGTGCGGTCATCCCGTCATGGTAAGAGCGGGGCCGCGGTGCGTCGTCGCGTGACGCGGCGCCGTCGTCGGCCTTCCGGAATCTTCTGCGCCCCTGACCCTTCTGGACGTCCGCTCCCGCCCCAGAAGGGTCAGTTCCGCAGACGATCCTCCGCGCCACCGGCGTCGAGACCGCCACGCTCCGCGATCGCGGCCCGCACCAGCCCCGCCGTCTCGACGAATCCCCGCCACCGGTCCGTCCCCGCCACCCGGATGTTGAGCCAGCCCTGACGCAGGAACACCGCGTCCCGGCGGGTGTCCTTGCCGACCTGCGCGGCGCCGTCGTGGGTCTTGCCCTCGTAGTGGATCGCGATCCGCCACCGCCGGTAGCCGAGGTCCGCGCTGGCGGGGTGCCACAGCGAGTAGTCCGGGTCCCAGAGCTCGATCTGCAGGTCCGGCTCGGGCAGCCCCGCGGCCATCAGCGCCAGGCGCAGTTCGGTCTCGGCCGGGGAGTCGGAACCGGTGCGCACGAGCGCGAGCGCCTCCCGCGCCCGCACGATCCCGGCCTCGCCGGTGTGCCGCTCGAGCGCGGCGCCGAGCTCCCGGCGGGTGGCCAGCGCGACCTTCCCCCGCCGTTCGTCCTCCCGTGCCAGCCGATCTCCGACCGCCACGAGCGCGTCTCGGTCCAGGACGGTGGCCAGGTGGAACCAGGTGTCGGCGTGCGAGGTCCATCGCAGCCCGTGCAGCCGGTCCCTCCGCACGAGGACGCGGTCCAGGTCCACGAGCCGGGTGCGCACGCCGGGCTCCCGCAGCACCCGGCGGGTGCGGGACCGCAGGACGGTAGGACGCACCCGGGCCTTCACGTCGTCCGGGAGGGGCCAGCCCAGCAACCGGGCCACGGACTCTCCGGTCACCACGACGTCGGGACGCATCGCCGCCAGGTCCTGCAGCCGGGACAGCTCGGTGGCGAGGGGACGCGCGGGCGGCGTCGCCCCGGTGACGGGGCCGATCCAGCGGTAGTGGCCGTGCGCGACGCGTTCGACGTCCCGGCTGCGCAGCCGCGACCCGGACACCCCGGCGGCCAGCGCCTGCGCCCGCGTGAACGGGGCGTCCTGGAGGTGGGCGGGGAAGGGTCCGGGCACGCGCATGGCCCCGATCCTGCTCGCTCCCGACGTCGGCGGGCCCGGTTGTCCACAGGCCCTGCGGAGGCGTCGGGCCGACGTCGTCGTGGACGTCCTGCCGCGCGCTGGGAATCCGTTGCACATCTGACCCTTCTGGGCCGCCGCGCAGCGCTCGGAAGGGTCGGATCCGCAGAAGATTCCGGGATCACCCGCTCAGCCCGTACTCCTTCAGCATCTTCCGGGCCTCCTGGGTGCCGGCCCTCTGCAGCTCGAGCAGCTGCGCGTAGATCCCGCCGGACTCGGCCAGCTCGGCCGGGGTCCCGATCTCCTGCACCTGCCCGCCGCGCAGCGTGACGATCCGGTCCACGGACGCGATCGTGCTCAGCCGGTGCGCCACGATCAGGCTCGACCGCCCCACCATCAGCTCCTCGAGGGCCGCCTGCACGAGCCGTTCGGACTTCGTGTCCAGCGCGGAGGTGGCCTCGTCCAGCACGAGGATCGGCGCGTCCTTCAGCACGGCCCGCGCCACCGCGATCCGCTGCTTCTGCCCGCCGGACAGCCGCAGCCCGCGCTCGCCGATCACCTGCTCGTAGCCGTCGTCGAACGCCTCCACGAACCGGTGCGCGTACGCGGCCTCGGCGGCGGCCCGGACGCGCTCGTCGGAGGCGTCGGGGTCCGCGTAGGCGATGTTCTCGCGCACCGTCCCGGAGAACAGGCTCGGCTCCTGGAACACGGTGGCGATCCGCCCGCGCAGCACGGCCAGGTCCAGCCCGGCGACGTCCTGTCCGAACACCTCGATGCGTCCGCTCGTCACCGGGTACAGCCCCAGCAGCAGGTGCGCGATGGTCGACTTCCCGCCGCCCGACTCGCCCACGAGCGCCACCCTGGCACCCCGCGGGATGTCGAAGGACACGCGGTCCAGCACGGGGCGGGAGGCGTCGGCGTCGTAGGCGAAGGAGACCTCGTCGAAGCGCACGGCCGGCACGTCCGCGGGGACGTCCGGCGCACCCGGCACGACGTCGGCCCGCGGCTCCGCCGGCACGCGCGGTGCGTCCGCACCCGCCGACTCCGCACTCGCGCTCGCCGCCGCGAGCGCCGCCCCGCCGGCCCGCTCGCGCTCCTCGGCGAGCACCTCGAAGTAGTCCTTCGACCCGGCGACGGCGCGCTGGGCGGAGTCCACGAGGAAGCTCATGGAGAAGATCGGCTGCCGGGCCATGTTCATCAGCTGCAGGAGGATCACCATGTCGCCCACGGAGAACAGGCCCTGCGCGGTGCGGACGAACACGATCAGGTACATCGCGCCGAAGGCCACGTTCAGGGCGAGCCGGCGCCCGGCGTCCATGCCGTGCCAGAACCGGGACTGCTGCCGGGTGATCTCCACGGTCCGCAGGAACCGGTCGCGGAACCCGGTGAGCTCGTGGTCCTGCCGGTTGTAGGCCCGCACCACGGACATCTGGGAGACCACCTCGGCGAACCGCCCCGAGGCGACGTCCACCTCCGTGTTCTTCTCCCCCTCCCACACCTGCCACTTCGCGGACGTCCGCGCGGTGAGCCACATGTACACGGGGAAGACGACGGCCAGCAGGATCGCCAGCGGCCACCAGTAGAACGCCGTGATCACGAGCATCGCGGCGGTGGTGACGAGCATGGTGAACGCGTTGTTCGCGAAGAACTGCAGAAACTGGGTGATCTCGTTGATGGTGCGGTTCAACCGGTTGACGACCCGCCCGGTGATCGCGGTGTCGAAGTACCGCTGGGGCAGGTGCAGCAGCTGCTCGAAGTACCGCGTGGAGAGAATGGTGCGCATGCGCGCGGCCATCACGTCGCCCCAGTAGCCGCCCACGCTCACCACCAGGGTGGTCGCCACCTCGACGGCGAGGAACGCGACCGCCAGCCAGGTCACCGCGGTGACGGCCTCGGCCACGTCGGTCTCCCCCGCGACGGCGGCGACGATCCGGTCCGTGGCCGCACCGATCAGGAACGGGGTGGCCAGGGCCAGCACCGCGGCCAGCACGGAGCTGACGGCGATGCCGAGGTAGAGGCGGTGGAGCTGGGGCGCGAAGCGCAGGATGCGGAGCAGCGACGTCACCGGGCCAGGCTAGTGGCCGGTGCGGACATCAGCGCGGGCCGGTCGGCCCGCCTGGAGGTCAGAACGGGGGCGCTGCCGCGACGGCGGCCAGCACGGGGTGCAGCAGCGGGGCCACGCCGTGCCCGCCCGGTGCGGCCGGGGCGGCGGGGTCCATCCAGTGCAGCTCGACGATCTCGTCCGTCGGCTCGGGGACCTCGTGCCGGGCGACGGGCCGCCACAGCGCGAACACCTCCGAGTGCAGGGCGGCGCCGGGCTCGTTGGCGGCGGCGGTGTCCCACGCGCCGAGGCGGGTCAGCTCGTCCGGGCGCAGGCGCAGCCCGGTCTCCTCGGCCACCTCGCGGACGGCGGTGTCCACGGGGGCCTCGCCGGGCACGTGCTTGCCGCCGGGGAACATGAACATGGCGGTGCCGGCCTTGCGGACGGTCAGCACGCGGCGGTCCGGGCGGGCCAGCACGACGGCGGAGACGCGGATGACCTCCCCGGCCGCGACGGTCGGCGTGCGGGAGGAGTCGGAGGGGGAAGGACTCATGCCCCCATCATCCTCCCCGGGCGGCTCAGAGGAGCGTGAGCCCCACCTTCACGGCGATTCCCAGCATGAGCACGCCCACCACGGCGTCCACGATCCGCCACGTCCGCGCCGAGTCCATGGACGGGGCGAGCTTCGTGCCGCCCCAGCCGAGCGCGGTGAACCACACGAGCGAGGCCGCCACCGCGCCGCCCACGTACGTCCACTTCGCCGCCCCGAACGTCTGCGCGAAGGTGCCCATCATCACCACCGTGTCGAGGATGGCGTGCGGGTTCACCAGGGAGACGGACAGCGCCAGCAGGATGATCCGCGGCAGCGGCGTCTGCGGGCGGTCCAGCGCCACGCGGCGCGGCTGCACGCGCTGCCGCGCCGCCACCGACCCGCCGCCCGAGGGAGCGCCCACGCCGGGCGCGCCGTCGTCGTGCTGCCCGACGCCGGCCCCGGCCGGCTCGCGCTCGGCCAGGCGGCCGGTCGCCGGGTCGATCAGGGGCAGCTCGCCGGTGAGGACCGCGAGGTCGATGCGGTCGGGCCCGTGCCCGGTCCCCGCGGCGTCCGCGGCCGCGGTCGTGAGGGTCCGGTCCCCGCGCCAGGCGGAGCGCAGCGCGCCCACGGCGAACGCGAGGAGGTAGACCACGCCGGCCACGGTCAGCGCGGGCACGAGCCACGGCCAGCGTTCGGCCACCACGCCCACGCCGCCGGCGCCGAGCACGAGCAGCGCCACATCGGCCACGAAGCACACGGTCAGGACGGTCCACACGCGGTCGCGTCGGACGATCTGGCGCAGCAGGAACAGGGTCTGCGCGCCGATGGCGACGATGAGGGCGAGGTAGGTCAGGAATCCGGTGGCGAAGATGGTCACCGAGCGAGGATAGGAGTCGCCCCACGTCCGTGCCATCGCGATTTTCTTCAGGATCTGAAGACATCCTTCATGGCCACCCCTACCCTGGACCGCATGAACTCCGACCACCTGCGCGCCCTCGTCGCGGCCGTCGACCACGGCACCTTCGACGCCGCCGCGGACTCCCTGCGGATCTCCGGCTCGGCCTTCTCGCAGCGGATCAAGGCCCTGGAGCGGCAGGTGGGCCAGGTGCTCCTGGCCCGCACCGTCCCCGTCCGGCCGACCGCGGCCGGAGAGCGCATGCTCCGTCTCGCCCGGCAGACCCTCGTGCTCGAGGACGAGACGCTCGCCGCGCTCGGCCGGGGCGACGGCGGCCGCGTGCCGCTGCGCGTGGCCCTCAACGCGGACTCCCTCGACACGTGGTGGGAGCCCGTGCTGCGCGAGGCGGCGACGTGGGACGACGTCGTCCTGCAGATGCAGTCCGAGGACCAGGAGCACACCGCCGTCCTGCTGCGGGACGGCGCGGTCGTGGCCGCCGTGACGGACGACCCCACGCCCGTGGCCGGGTGCACCTCCACCCCGCTGGGCACGATGCGCTATCACGCGGTGTGCGCGTCCTTCCTGCTGGAGCTGCACCGCGACGCGCGGGGCCGGGTCGACTTCGGCACGCTGCCGATCGTGGACTACGGCCCCCGCGACGGCCTGCAGCACACGGTGCTGCGCCGCGTCACCCGCGGCCGGCCCGTGGCCGACCCGCCGACCCACCTGGTGCCGTCCGTGCACGCGTATCTGCGGGCAGTGGAGCTCGGGCTGGGGTGGGGCATGCTCCCCTCGGTGCAGATCCCGCCGGGCGTGCTCGAGGGCCGGCACCCCGATCTCGAGCCGATCCCGGCCCTCGGCGCGGCCGACGTGCACCTGCACTGGCAGCGCTGGACGGCCGGGACCGCGGCCCTGGACCGCCTCACGGACGCGGTGCTGCGCGCCGCGCCCTCGGCGGGGGACACCGCGGACTGACGGGCGCATTCGAGACCCGCCCCGGACGCGCCGCGACCCCCGCCGGAGGGGCGGGGGTCGCGGTCACGGGCCGCTCGGGGCGGCCGGGGTCGGGTCAGCGGGCGTCGCCGGTGCCCGGGCGGCGGGTGTCCGCGCCCTCGGCGCGCACGTCGCCGGCGCGGTCGTCCACGCGGTGCACGTCATGGTCGCGGTGCGCGCCGCCCACGTGGTGGTCGCGGCGCACGGGCTCGGCGTGCACCTCACGCTTGCGGCGGCCGGCCAGGCCCGCCAGGCCCAGCAGGCCGGCCAGGCCCCACAGGCCCCAGTTGCCGTTGTCGTCCTTCTCCTCCTCCTGGGGGGCGGGCGACTCGGAGGCCGGTGCCGTCGTGGCGGCCTCGGTGGCCGGGGCCGTGGTCTGCGCGACGGCGGCGGGGGCACCGAGGCCGGTGACGACGGCGGCGGCGAGGGTCAGGGCAGTGGCGGTTCGGCGGATGTCAGTCATGTTCGTGCTCCTCTCACCGGCGGCCTTCGCCGACCGGCGTCGGGGTGGATCGGCCGGAAGTCCCGGACGACCCTTTCGGTCATACACAGGCACCGTACATACAGGGGGGTGGGGGTACGTCAACGGTTGCCGTCCCGGGGTCAGGGCCGGCCGGCCCGGGCGGAGCCGCAGCAGGAGCCCGCAGCCCCCGGCCCGGCGCGCCCCGGGGTGCAGGGCACGACGACGTCGAAACGCGTCCACCCGTCCTCGGACGCCACGGTCACGTCCCCGCCGTGGCTGCGCGCGATCGAGCGCACGATGGCCAGCCCCAGACCTGTGGACGGCTCCGTGCCCGGGGCGCTCGACCGGCCCTTCCCGGGGCCGCGGACGAAGCGGTGGAAGAGGGTGGCGTGTCGGTCGGCCGGGATGCCGCCGCCGTCGTCGTGGACGCTGACGAGCATGAGGCCGGGCCGGGGCCGGTCCTCCCGCACGGAGGCCGTGACGGTGGTCCCGACGGGGGTGTGCTTGGCCGCGTTGGAGAGCAGGTTGCCGACCACGCGGGCCAGCTGCGACCGGTCGCCGGTGACGGACCGCTGGGTGCCCGGCTCCGCCCCCTCGGGCAGGTCCACCACCCACGTGTGGTCCGGCCACGCAGCGCGGGCGTCCATCACGCCCTCGAGGACCACCTCGGACAGGTCCACCTGTTCGGCCAGCGCCACCTCCTCGGAGGGCTCCAGACCCATGGCCCGGCCGCGCGAGACGGACTCGAGCCGTTCGAGCAGGAGCATGTCGTCCACGAGGGCCGCCATCCGGTCGGCCTGGAACAGCACCCGGCCGAGCGACCGCCGGCCGGTCGCGGAGAGCTCCTCCGTCATCGCGATCATCTCGGCGTAGCCGCGCACCGAGGCGAGCGGCGTGCGCAGCTCGTGGGAGGCGTCCGCCATGAACCGGCGCATCTGCTGCTCCTGCACGCGTCGCTGCTCCAGGGCCGCCTCGACCGAGCCGGTGAACCGTTCGAGCGCCTGGGCGACGACAGCCACCTCGTCCGGCCCTTGCAGGAGCCGAGGCGGCATGCGTGAGTCCTCCGGATCGAGCCCGGCGCGGGCCATGTCCACCTGGGCGACCCGCTCGGCGACGGCGGCGACCTCGCGCAGCGGGGCCAGTCCCCGACGCAGCCACAGGGTCACCAGGATCGCGGTGGTGAGGACGGTGACGGACAGTCCGACGGCGACCGCGAGCAGCGCCTGCCGTGCGACGTCGGACATGGCGCCCGTCGGCGCCCCCACCACGAGTACCTGGTCCGCGGCCACCCAGGGGCCCGGCGCGGTCAGGGTCTGGGCCTGGACGCGATAGGAGACGTCGCCGACGACGGCGTCCAGCATCGGCCCGCCCGGCCTGACCCGGACGGCGTGGAGGAGGTCGTGGGCCTCCTGCGCCGTGAGCGGCACGGACTCCCCGGTGTCACCGACCCGGTGCCCGGTGAGGGCGTCCTGCTGATGCGCCTCCAGACCGGAGAGCGGGACGAGCGCGACCACCGTGCCCTCGGGCTGGCCGAGGGTGCCCGGCGCGCGCAGGTACCCCTCCCCGGGGCGGGCGTCGCCCCCTCCGCCCGGCGAGGGGGCCGTCAGCTGCTCCGAGGCGCGGATCCACGCTTCGGAGGCGTCCCGGGAGGCGGATTCGGCCAGCAGGGCCTTCGTGATGCCGGCCGCGAAGAACGAGTAGGCCAGGATGGTGGCCACCAGGATCAGAAGGACGCCGGCGCCGATGCGTCGGGCCAGCGACGTGGGTTGCGTGCGGCGGGTGCTGCCGTGCCCCGACGGGACCGCGGCGGTCTCAGGCAGGCCGGATGACATACCCGGCGCCGCGGATGGTGTGGATCATCGGATCCCGGTCCGCGTCGATCTTCTTCCGCAGGTAGGAGATGTACAGCTCGACGATGTTCGCGCGGCCGCCGAAGTCGTAGCCCCAGACGTCCTGCAGGATGCGCTCCTTGGAGAGCACCGTGCGGACGTTGGCCATGAGGAACTTCAGCAGGTTGTACTGCGTGGCGGTCAGTTCGATCTCGTCGCCGCCGCGGGTCACCTCGTGGGTGCGGGTGTTCATCACCAGGTCGCCGACCACGAGCACCTCGGAGCCGCCCGAGACCACGCCGGAGCGCTGCACGAGCCGGTGGGCGCGGATCAGCACCTCCTCCATGGAGAAGGGCTTGGTCACGTAGTCGTCGCCGCCGGCGGCCAGGCCCGCCACGCGGTCCTCCGTCGCGTCCTTGGCGGTGAGGAACATGGCGGGCATCTCCGACCAGTGGGCGCGCAGGCGCTCCAGGACGTCCAGGCCGTCCATGTCCGGCAGCATGACGTCCAGGATCGCCAGGTCCGGACGGCCGGCGGTGCCCAGCTCGGCGGCGGTCGCGCCGTCGTGGGCCACGATCACCTCCCAGCCGCAGAGGGTGAAGCCCATGGAGAGCAGGTCGGCGATCATCGGCTCGTCGTCCACGACGAGCACCCGCACCGGCGCGCCGTCCGGGTGCGAGAGCTCGGGCAGGACCTTCTTCAGCTCCGCCATGGATGACGGGCCGGTGGTGCTCTGGATGGGGCTCACAAGGTTCCTCTACGTTCAAGAGACGGTTCACGGTGCCCACGCGGACGTCGCGGGCTGCGGGGGACGAGCGCCTCGCGACGGAGGGGCGACGCCGTTCCGGGGGATGGCGGACGGGCGGCGACCGGAGGCCGGGGGGTGCGCGGATCCCCCCTCGACGGAGCCCCATGCTACGCGGATCAGCCGGGTCGGCCCAGAGTCTTCTCGGATTGCGGACATCAGCGTGACTCGTCACAGCCCTGACGCATCCGGCGGCGCCACCGGGGCCGCCCTGTGCTGACGCCGCGCCGCGTGGCCCGCGTCAGTCGACCGGCTTCATGGCCCAGTGCGTGGCCAGGGTGCCGAACATGTGGGTCTCGTGCCCGATGTTCACGAAGCCGGCCTCGGCGAAGAGGTCCGCGACCTCGTCCGGCGTGTGGAACGCCTTCGTCGAGGAGGACAGGTACGCGTAGGCCTCCGGCCGGTCGGCGATCAGCTTCGCCAGCTGTGGCATCACCCGGTGGATGTAGAAGGAGGAGAAGGGCTTGAGCACGTTGTCCGGCGCCGGCGACGTCTCGAGGGCCGCGACCCAGCCGCCCGGGCGCAGCACACGGAACTGCTCGGCGAGGGTCGCCGGGATGTCCGCGACGTTGCGCAGCAGGTAGCCGTGGGTCACGGCGTCGAACGAGCCGGCCTCGAACGGCAGGTCCGTGGCGTCCGCGACGACCCACTCGATGCGGTCCCCGCCCGCGCGGGCACGGCCGACCTCCATCATCTCGGCGGCGATGTCGGCGCCCACCACCTGCGCGTCGGGGTGCTGCTTGAGCACCTCGAACGCGAGGTCCCCGGTGCCGGTGGCCAGGTCGAGCACGCGGGCCTGCGCGGGGATGTTGGCCCGCGCCACCGTGCGGCGCACCAGGCGCGGCTCCTGACCCCATGTCATGACGGCGTTCATCAGGTCGTAGCGGCCGGCGATGGCGTCGAACATCGCGGAGACCCGGTCGTGGTGGTCGGCGGCGCCGCGCTGCGCGTCGCCGCGCGGGGCGGGGAGGGGGTTCTGGCTCACCAGGCCACCGTATCCCGCCCACCTCCCCCGACGACGCCCCTCACCGGGATTGCACAGGGGAGTTAGGTTGCCCTAATCTTCCAGAGTTACCTCACGTCGGTGTTTGCTAATACCGGCCCGGCAGGGCCGACGCATCCTCCGACCGCAGACCCGACCCCCTCCGCCCGGCGCCCGCGCGTCGCGACCGTGAAAGGCCACCACCATGGCACCGTCCCCCCTGTCCCGCCGCTCCCTCCTCGCCAGCGGGGGAGTCGGGCTCACCCTCCTGCTCGCCGCGTGCTCCACCGGCCCGGCCGGAGGCTCGGCCTCGTCCTCGTCGGCCGGTGCGTCGTCGTCAGACGCCGCGGGCGGGGACGCCGCGTTCCCGCGCAGCATCGAGCACGTCTACGGCACCACCGAGATCCCGCAGCGCCCGGCCCGCGTGGCCACCGTGTCCTGGGTGAACCAGGACGTGGCCCTCGCCCTCGGGGTGGTGCCGGTGGGCATGGCCGCCGTGGAGTTCGGCGGGAACGCGGAGAAGTCCACCGACTGGTTCGACGCGAAGCTCGCCGAGACCGAGGGCGCCCAGAAGCCCGTGCAGTGGTCCGAGGCCTCCGGCATCGACGCCGAGGCGATCGCCGCCGTGAAGCCGGACGTCATCCTCGCCGTCTACTCCGGCATCACGCAGGAGGACTACGACCGCCTCTCGAAGATCGCCCCCACCGTGGCCTACCCGAAGGACGTCCCCGCCTACGGCACCTCGTGGCAGCAGTCCACGGAGGTCATCGGCCGCGTGCTCGGCAAGGAGCAGGAGGCGGAGGAGCTCATCGCGGACCTCGAGCAGCAGATCAAGGACGCCGGCGAGAAGCACGCGGGCCTCCAGGGCGCGTCCTTCGTCTACGGCACCATCGACCCCGCCGCCGCGGACCAGATCAGCATCTACACGGACGTGGACAACCGCCCGAAGTTCCTCGAGCTGCTCGGCATGGAGCAGGCGCCGGTGGTGACGGAGAACTCCCCGGAGGACCAGGCGTTCTTCTTCACGTGGTCGCCCGAGCGCGCGGACGAGCTGGAGTCGGACGTGTTCGTCTCCTGGGCCGCCCAGGACTCGGTCCGCGAGGCCATCGAGTCCGACCCCCTGCTGGGCTCGATCCCGGCCGTGAAGGCCGGCGCCCTCGTCCTGCAGACGGACGAGCAGGAGGTCCTCTCCGTCTCCGCGATCTCCCCGCTGTCCATCCCGTTCGCGCTCGAGAAGGTCGTCCCGCCGATCGCCGAGGCCGCGAAGACCGCGCAGGGCTGATCCCTCCCCATGCCGTCCACGGCCCTGGCCTCCCCGGCCCGCGTCCGCGCGGGCGTGCTGATGGGCGCCCTGCCCGCGGCGCTGCTGCTGGCGGCGCTCGTGGCCGGCGTCGCCCTCGGCGCGCGCACCGTGCCGGCGACGACGGCGCTCGACACCCTGGGCGCGGTCCTCACCGGGCACCCCGTGCCGGAGGGCATCGAGGCGGCGGCCGTGGCCTCCCGCGTGCCCCGCGTGGTGACGGGGGCGCTGGTGGGGGCGGCGCTGGCCGTGGCCGGCGCGGCCCTGCAGGGGGCCACCCGCAACCCGCTCGGTGACCCGGGGCTGCTCGGGCTCTCCGCCGGCGCGGGGCTGGCCGTGGCGGCGGGCATGGCGCTCGGCGTCGCCGGCTCCACGTTCGGGGTGCTGGCGCTGGCCGCCGTCGGGACGCTGGTCGCGGCGGCGCTCGGCTACGCGGTGGCGGCGGCCGCCACGCGGAGGGGCCGGACGCCCGGCGCCCCCTCCCCCATGGCGCTCGTGCTGGCCGGCGCCGCGATCACCGCCGGCGCCACCGCCGGCACCACGGCGCTGCTCGTGCTCTCCCCCACGGTCCAGGACCGACTGCGGTTCTGGGCCGTGGGCACGGTGGCCCGCGCCGACCTCGGCGAGGCGCTCGCCCTGGCGCCCGTGATCGCCGTCGGGCTGCTCGCCGCCGTCGCCGTGGCCCCCGGGCTCGACGCCCTCGCCCTCGGCGACGACCTCGCGCACGGCCTGGGCGGGCGCCCGGAGCGGGTGCGCGCGGTGCTGCTGGGCGCGGTCGTGCTGCTCACGGCCGCGGCGGTGGCGCTGGCCGGGCCGGTCGGGTTCGTGGGGCTGCTCGTGCCCCACGCGCTGCGCCGTCTGCGGCCGCCGAGCACGCGGGCCCTGATGGTCGGCTGCGCCCTGTGGGGCGCCGTCCTCGTGATCCTCGCGGACCTCGCCGGGCGGCTCGTCGTGGCGCCCGGGGAGATCCACCTCGGGGTGACCACCGTCCTGCTCGGCGTGCCCGTGCTGCTGGCGCTGCTGCGCCGCCCGGGGGTGGCCGCATGAGCGTCCAGCGCACCGCCCCGGACGACGTCGTCGCCCGCCTGCGCCGCTCCGACCGGCGCCGCCTCGGAGGGGCCTGCACGGGCCTCGCCGTGGCCGTGCTGGTCCTCGCCCTGCTGCGCGTGGTGTGGGGCACATACCAGGTGACCGTCCCGGACCTCGTGCAGATCCTGGCCGGGGAGACGATCCCGGGAGCGAGCTTCATCGTGCTGGAGGAGAAGCTGCCCCGCGCCGTGGCCGCGGTGCTCACCGGCGCCGCCCTGGGCGCGGCCGGCGCGCTCTACCGGCGCACGCTGCGCAACCCCCTGGCCTCGCCGGACATCCTGGGCGTCACCCAGGGCGCCGCGGCGGCGGTCGTGCTGGGGATGCTGGCGACCGCCGGGCAGACCGGCGGCGCATCGGACCTGACGCGCGCCGCCACGGCACTGATCGGCGGCCTCGTGGCGGTGGCCGCCGTGTTCGCCACGGCCCGCTCGGTGGGGGGCGAACGGTTCGTGGTGGCCGGCATCGCGGTGGCGGCGGCGGGCCAGGCCGTGGTGGCCGGGGCCATGCTCTCGCTGGCCCAGCACGACCTGCAGTCGGCCACCGTCTGGATCGCCGGCTCGCTCAACGGCGTCACGTGGGGCCGCATTGCGCTGCTCGCGGGCGTGCTCGCGGCCGCACTGCCGCTGGCGGGGGCGCTCCACACGCAGCTGGCCCCCGCCGACGTCGGCCCGGACCTCGCACACGCCCTCGGCGCCCGAGCGCGCCCCACCTCGGCCGCGGCGCTGGGGCTCGGCGCGGTGCTGGCCGCCGTGGCGACCGCCGTCGTGGGACCGCTGGCGTTCGTGGCGCTGCTGGCCACCCCGGTGGCGCGCGGGCTCACCCGTGGCCTGCCCTCCCTGCCGGCGGCGGCGCTCACGGGCGCCGCGCTCGTGCTGCTCGCGGACCTCGTGGCCGGCGAGGCCGTCCCCCTGCTCACCGGCGCCGCCCTGCCCACCGGTGTGCTCACCGGCGCCGCCGGCGCCCCGCTCATGCTCTGGCTGCTGCTGCGCCAGGGCCGGACCCCAGGAGGCGTGCGCTCCGCATGACCGCTCCCCCGCTCACCGTCCCGTCCCCCGCCGCACCGCGCGCCGGGGCCGCCGACGACGTCGCGATCCGCCTGCGCGGCCTGACGCTCGGCTACGGCCCGGTCTCGGCACCGCCGATCGTCGCGGACCTCGACCTGGACGTGCCCGCCGGGCGCGTCACCGCGATCATCGGCGCCAACGGCTGCGGCAAGTCCACGCTGCTGCGCGGCCTGACCCGCCAGCTCGCCCCGCGGGCCGGGAGCATCGAGGTGCTCGGTCGGGACGCCGCCCGCGTGTCCGCACGCGACTACGCCCGCACCGTGGCGCTGCTGCCCCAGCATCCCGTGGCGCCCGAGGGCATGACGGTGGCGCAGCTCGTGGCGCGCGGCCGTCACCCGCACCGCGGGCTCCTGGGCGGCCGGGCCGCCGGCGACGACGCCGCGATCGCCTCGGCGCTCGAGCGCACCGACCTCGTGGAGCTCGCCGAGCGCGAGGCCGGCACGCTCTCCGGCGGGCAGCGGCAGCGGGCGTGGCTCGCCCTCGTGCTCGCCCAGCAGACCCCGGTGGTGCTCCTCGACGAGCCCACGAGCTACCTCGACCTCAGCCATCAGGTGGAGGTGCTCGACCTGGTGCGCGCCCTCCCGGACCCGCGCGGCGGGGGCCGGGCGACCGTCGTCGCGGTGCTGCACGAGCTGAACCTGGCGGCGCGCAGCGCGGACCACATCGTGGCGATGGCCGCGGGCCGGGTGGTGGCGCAGGGCACGCCGGGCGAGGTGATCGTGCCGGAGGTGCTGGCCGAGGTGTTCGGCCTGGACGCGGACGTGGTGGCCGACCCGCTGCTGGGCCACCCCGTGGTGCTGCCGCGCGGGAACGGGGACCGCCGATGAGCGCCGACGGCATGATCGTGGCGCACACGCGCGTGGTGTCCGTGGAGCAGCCGTGCCGCGGGTTCCGGCGGATCGTGCTGGCAGGGCCGGACCTGGAGGCCGCCAGCGGGGACCTGCTGGGACTGCTGCCGCCCGGCGTCGCCGACCTGCACGCCCTGTACCGGGGCGCGCGGCCGCGCCGGGACGCCTATGTGAAGCTGCTGATCCCCCCGCCGGGCGGGACGTCGGCGGACCCGGACCTGTCCGCCGGGTTCCGCGCCGGGTTCCTGGCCATCCCCGAGGAGGAGCGCGGTTGGATGCGCACATATACGGTGCGCTCGGCCGGGCTCGTGCGGCTCGACGGGCGGCAGGTGCCCTCGCTGACCGTGGACGTGGTGCTGCACGGCGACCCGGACGACCCCGCCGACCCGCATCAGGGGCCGGGCCTGCGCTGGGCGCGCGCCGTCCAGGCGGGGGACGCGGTGAACGTGCTGGTGCCCTCGGCGGAGGCGCCGGCGTGGTCCGGCTGGCGGCAGACGGGGGCGCACCGAGTGCTGGCCGTGGGCGACGAGACCGCCGTCCCCGCCCTGGTGTCCGTGGCGGAGGAGCTCGCGGACCCCTTCGGCGGGTTCGACGGCGAGGCGGACCTCGTGCTCGAGCTGCCCCACGACGGGCAGGCCGCCGACCTCATCGCCGAGCGCCTGGCCGTCCCCGAGCCGTGGGACTGGCGGGCCGTGACGGAGCTGACGGACCGGGGCCGCGTGCGCCTGCACGTGGGCCGCCGGGCGCCGGGGGCGCCGTCGGGGTCCTGGGCGCACGCCCGCCTCGCCGCCCTGCTGGGCGTGGACCCCGACGACGCCGGCGGGCCGGTCGCGCCGCCCGCGGCCTCCGTCGAGCGCGAGTGGACCGTCGCCGCCCTCGAGGCCGACGAACGGCCCGAGGCCTACGTGTTCCTCGCCGGGGAGTCCGCGATGGTGCGCGCCCTGCGCCGGCTCAGCGTGGGCCCCGGCGGCGTGCCGAAGAAGCACGTCTCCTTCATGGGCTACTGGCGGGAGGGCCAGGCGGAGAGCTGAGGAGTGGGGTGGTGGAGCGCCGCTCCGCCCTCGCACCGGCGTCGGGCTCTCCCTACTGTGGGAGTTCAGCACCCGATCGAACCGAAGGAGAGATCCCCATGACCCGCACCGTGATCATCGGCGGCCACGGCAAGGTGGCCCTGCTCGCCGCACCTCTGCTGGCGGAGGCCGGCCACGACGTCGTCTCGATCATCCGCAACCCCGATCACGCCGAGGACGTCCGCGCCGCCGGCGCCGAACCGCTCGTCCTGGACATCGAGAAGGCGGACCAGGAGGAGCTGCTCCACGCGCTGCGCGACGCGGACAACGTCGTGTTCTCCGCGGGCGCGGGCGGCGGGGACGCCCAGCGCACCCGGGCCGTGGACCACGACGCCGCCGTCGCCAGCATGCGCGCCGCCGAGGCCGCGGGCGTGCGGCGCTACGTGATGGTGTCCTACCTCGGCGCGTCCCTGCACCACGACGTGCCCGAGGACGACCCCTTCTACACCTACGCGCAGGCCAAGGCCGAGGCGGACGAGGCGCTGCGGGACTCCGGGCTGGCCTGGACCATCCTCGGTCCCGGCGCCCTGACCGACGAGGAGCCGTCCGGCCGCATCACCGTGGACCCGGACCTCTCCGACTCCGATGCCCCGCAGCGTGGGGCCAGCCGCGGCAACGTCGCCCGGGCGATCGTGGCCGTGCTCAGCGAGCCGGGCACGGTGGGCCGGAAGATCGACTTCGTGGACGGCGACGTGCCCGTGGCCGAGGCCGTCCGCGGCGACTGACGCGCCGCCAGCGCCGGGGACCGCCCCTCAGGCCAGGCCGAGGCGGCGGTCCACGGTGCCGAGCACACCCATGAGCCCGGTGAAGGCGGCCAGGATCCCGGCGAGCACGACGCCCACGCTGCGTCGGCCGAGCCGCGGCACGTCGAGGAACGGGTACGGGTACCAGTCGATGCGGGGCCCGCGCGCCATGGTCGCCGCCGCCCACATCAGCGGGATGACCGAGGCCAGCCCGGCGCGCCGCGGCGTGATCTGCCCGCGGGGGTCGCACAGCGCCCACACCGCCGGGGCGAGCACGGGGTTGACGATGTGCTGCAGCGCGTCGTTGAACCGGTAGAGGAAGGTGTCCTGTTCGCGGCCGCGCAGCACCGCGTTGTAGACGATCCCCGTGACCAGCACCGAGCCGAGGCCGGCGGTGCGCACGGCCCAGAACGCGTCCGACGTGGGCGCCTCACGACGCGCGGCCAGCGTCAGCGACGTGCCCGCGACCAGCGCGTTGGACAGCCACGTGAAGTACGCCGGCTGGTTGAGGGCGTGGGACCAGCCCGCGGGGAACCCGCCCTGATAGCCGACGCCCGGGATCACCATGGAGTCCTTGGACATCCCGATGGGGAACGAGGTCAGGCACCCGATCAGCGGCAGTGCCCCCGAGACCTGCCACGCCAGGCGGCTCCGACGGTCCACCGGCGGCACGGGACGCGTCTGCAGCCGGGACACGACGGCGTGCGCGATCCGCTCACGGACCCCCTGCGGGGCGGGGCGGGTGCGGCGGACGGAGGGCAGGCTGACGCGGAGGGTGGAAAGGGGCATGGGGGGTCGTCCTCGAACGGCGGGGTCAAGGGATGAGACCGCCCATTCTCACATGAACAGCAGTTGAACGAAAGGGGGCGAGACGGAGAACACCGCCGCGCCCCCCCTCCTGCCCGCCCCGCCGCCTCAGTGGGCGCCGGCCTCCTCCAGCGGCAGGATGCGCTCCGGATCCTCGACCTCCACCCGCACGCCGTCGGCCTGCAGCCGGCGCACGCCCTCGGCGATCAGCCGTCGGCCGACGTCGTCGATCCGGTCCACCCGCGTGAGGTTGAGCACCACGGTGCGGATGGGCCCGTCGTTCTCATCTCGGGCGGCCACGGCGGCGGCCTCGTGCACCGCCCCGCCGCCGGTCGCGGCCGAGAGCGCCGCGCTGTCCGCCGCGGCCTCCTGCCACCGCGGGTAGACGGCGGCGTCCCACCCGGTGCCGGGCTTCTCCGCACCGGTGTCCAGGTCCGTGAGCGCGTCCAGCACCGCCTCCGCACCGCCGAACCGGATCACGCCCTGCAGATGCACGAACACGCGGTCACCCTCGCGTTCCACGAAGCGCACGGCGGTGCCGCCCAGGCTGTCCCCGTCCATGAGATGCAGCCGGAAGTCCTCGGAGAGGCGGCGGCACGCCAGCACGCCGCGCGCCGAGTTGCCCACCTCGTCCAGGCGCGGCGAGAACACGCCGATCCCCACGCGACCCGGCAGCGCGCCGAGCACACCGCCGGCCACCCCGGACTTGGCCGGGATCCCGACGTCGGCGAGCCACTGCCCGGCGGCGTCGTACATGCCGGAGGAGGTCATCACGGACACCACGCGCCGCGCCACGATGTACGGCAGCATCCGCTCTCCCGTCATCGGGTGGATGCCGCCGGTCGCCAGACACGCGCCCATCACAGCGAGGTCCTTGGCGGTGACGAGCACGGCGCACTGCGCCACATACCCGGCCACGATCTCCTCGGCGGAGTCCTGCAGCACCCCGTAGCTGCGGAGCATGTGCGCCAGGGAGAGGTTGCGGTCCGAGACCGCCATCTCGGACTCGTACGTCTCCCAGTCCACCGAGAGCCGACGCCCGGCGAGCAGGGACATGATCTCCACGGCCCGGTCCAGCCGCTCCTTCCGGCTCGCCTCCGGTCCCACGAGCAGCTGGTGCACCGCGAGCGCGCCGGCGTTGATCATGGCGTTGTCCGGGCGGTGCGACTCCGCCTCGAGGGAGAGCTCGTTAAAGGCCTCGCCCGAGGGGTTCAACCCCACCTGCCGGTCCACGGCGGCGAAGCCCCGGTCCACGAGCGCGGCCGCGTACGTGAACGGCTTGGACGCGGACTGGATGGTGAACTCCACGTCCGCGTCGCCCGCGAAGTGCAGCCGCCCGGTGGGGGTGGCCAGCGCGATGCCGAAGCGGTCCGGGTCCGCCTCCGCGAGCACGGGGATGTACTGGGCCGTCTCGCCCGGGTTCACGGCGCCGAGCTCGGTGACCAGGCTCGCCAGGTAGTCGGGGATCGGGTGTCTCATCTCAGGCCTCCCAGCGCAGGCAGGTCAGGGGCTCGCCCCCGGGCACGGGCACGTGGCCGGTCGCACGGAAGCCGAGCCGCTCATAGAACGGGACGGTGGCGGGCACGGACGCCTCGAGGTGCACGGGCAGACCCGACGCGCGGCGCTGGCCGTGGCGCACCAGCGCACTCGCCGCCCCGCGCCCGCGGGCGGACGGGACGGTGCCGACCTCCTCAAGGTACCAGTGCCGGCCTGCCGGGCGGGCCCGCTCGCAGGCGGCCTGGATCCGCTTCAGGGCGAGGGTGTGGCGGCCGTGGACGGCGACGGCGGTGGGCAGCCCCGCCAGCAGGCCCGGCACGTCGACCCCGCGGGGGGCGGCGGGGGAGGTCCACACGGCGGCGCCGAGCAGCGTGCCGTCGGCCGCGTCCACGGCGACGTCCACGGCGCCCAGCGGGGCGCCGTCGGCCCCCGCGCGCAGCCCCTGGCGCACGGCGGCGGTGAACTTGCGCTCGAGGCGGGGCCCGCGCCGGTCCTCGGGCACGAGCCCGAGCG
Organism: Micrococcus sp. 093350064-1; assembly: GCF_053627955.1. Lineage (NCBI taxonomy): Bacteria > Bacillati > Actinomycetota > Actinomycetes > Micrococcales > Micrococcaceae > Micrococcus > Micrococcus sp. 093350064-1. The sequence continues at coordinate 63,939 of NZ_JBSEYU010000006.1, read as the reverse complement.
TGTACGGGTCCGTGGCGAAGGCCTCGGCGAGGACGGCGCCCACGCGGCGGGCGGTGTCCTCACGGGCTCCATCCGGGCGCAGGGTGAGCACGTGGACGCGGGGGCGCGGGGGCGCGGGGTCCGGGGAGGTCATGGCCGCCAGTCTAGGGACGGGGCCGGGCGCGTCATCGGACCGGCCGACGCACGCCCCACCCCGTGTGATCGGCGACACTGGTGGACATGGACTCCTCCGCACCCCTCGACCCGACCCCCGCCGCCCCGCCTGCCGCGGACGCCCCGCCCGCCGACGTCGTCGCCCGCCTGCAGGCGGAGCTGCCCGGCCGCGTGGACGTCTCCGCCGCCGCACTCGAGGCCGCCCGGGCGGACCGCTCGGGGCATCGCTCCCCCGCCGCGCCGCGGGCCGTGGTCCGCGCGCGGACGGTGGAGGACGTGCAGGCCGCGTGCCGGATCGCGCACGGGACCCGCACCCCGCTGGTCACCCGCGGAGCGGGCACGGGGTTGGCCGGCGGCGCCGTCGCGGGGGCGGGCGAGATCGTCCTGGACATGACCGCGATGGACCGGATCCTGGAGGTCTCCCCCGCGGACCGCGTGGCCGTCGTCGAGCCGGGGATCCTCAACGGGGCGCTGAACGCCGCGCTCGCCGAGCACGGGCTGTGGTGGGCCCCGGATCCCGCGTCGAAGGACATCTCCACGGTGGGCGGCAACATCGCGATGAACGCCGGCGGGCTGCTGTGCGCCAAGTACGGCGTCACGCGCGAGGCGGTGCTGGGCCTGGACGTGGTGCTCGCAGACGGCACCCTGCTGCGGCTGGGCCACCGCACCGTCAAGGGGGTGACCGGCTACGACCTGGTCGCGCTGATGATCGGCTCGGAGGGCACGCTCGGCGTGATCGTGGGCGCGACGCTGGCGCTGCGGCCGGCCGTGCGCGGCGTGCCCGTGACGCTCGGCGGGTTCTTCCCGGACGTCGTCGCGGGCGCCGCCGCGGCCGAGGCGATCACCGGGGCCGGTCACGTGCCCGCCCTGATGGAGCTGATGGACGAGGCGACGCTCGCCGCGGTGCGCGCGCACGCGGGGCCCGAGCGCGGGGCCGCCCTGCCCGAGTCCGGCGCGTTCCTGCTGGTGCAGGCCGACGGCGCCGGCGCCGAGGCGGACGGGGAGGCCATGGCCGCCCTCATGCGTACCCACGGCGGGGACGTCACCGTGACCGTGGACCCCGCCGAGGGGGAGGCCCTCATGGCCCTGCGCCGCACCGCGTTCCCCGCGCTCGAGCGCCTCGGCACCCCGCTCGTGGAGGACGTGGCCGTCCCGCGCAGCCGCCTGGCCGAGATGTTCGCGCGGATCCGTGAGATCGAGGCACGCACCGGCGTCGCCATCCCCACCACGGCCCACGCCGGGGACGGCAACCTGCACCCGATCCTGCTGTTCGGCGCGGCGGCGCAGGTGGGCGGCGCGGCCGAGGACGCCGCGTCGATCCCGGCGGACGTGTGGGAGGCCGCCCGCGAGCTGTTCCGCGCCGGCCTGGAACTCGGCGGCACGCTCACCGGCGAACACGGCGTGGGCCTGCTCAAGCGCGCGTTCCTGCGGGACGAGCTCGGCGACGCCCAGCACGACCTCCAGCAGCGCATCAAGGCCGTGTTCGACCCGCACGGCATCCTCAACCCAGGAAAGGTGTTCACCCCGTGACTCAGCCGACCACCCCCGAGACCCCCGCCGACGCCGGCACGCCGACCCCGTTCGAGGTCGGGCTGCAGCTGCGCTGGTCCGACGAAGACCGCTACGGCCACGTCAACAACGCCCGCCTGCTCACCCTCGCCGAGGAGGCGCGCGTGCGCGCCCTGGCCGCGTGGGCCACGACGACGGCGTCCCCGGACGTCCAGCGCGTCGTGCGGTCCATGGAGGTCCAGTACGAGGCGCCCGTGGTCTACGCCGGGCCCGAGGTGACGGCGCGGGTGTGGATCCTGCGGATCGGCCGGACGTCCTTCACGCTGCGCCACGAGCTGTGGCAGGACGGGCGGCGCTGCGTGCTGTGCGACGCCGTGTTCGTGCAGGTGGACCCGGCGGCCGGGCGGCCCGTGGCCGTCTCCGACGAGGAGCGCGCCGCCTTCGAGCGCGTGCTGATCCCCGCCGAGGACTGACGGGCCGCCGTCGGGCCTGTGGACGGCCTGCCGTCTCGCAGGATCCCGCCGTAGGCTCTGAGGCCATGGAGCAGGACCCTTCCCCGGACGCGCCCTCGGCGGACGTCGAGGCGCTGCGCGGCACCCCCGTGTCCGAGTTGACGCAGCTCACCCCCGCGGCGTCAGGGGCGCTGGAGCGGCTGCGCCGAGACGTCGAGCGCTTCGACCTCGAGTACCGCTCGGCCCTGCTCCAGGTGGAGGCGCGGCTCGAGGTGCTGCGGGACGAGTTCACACACCTGCACGACTACAACCCCATCGAGCACATCGTCACGCGGGTGAAGTCGCCGGAGTCGATCCTGCGCAAGGCCTCCGCCCGCGGGCTGTCCCTGGACCTAGACGCGCTGCGCACCAACGTCACGGACATCGCCGGGGCGCGCGTGATCGTCAGCTTCGCCCGGGACGTGTACCGCGTGTTCCGCCAGTTCACGCAGCAGCCGGACATCCGGGTGCTCGAGGTGGAGGACTACATCTCCCGGCCCAAGCCCTCCGGCTACCGGAGTCTGCACTGCCTCGTGCAGGTGCCGATCCACCTGTCCACCGGCACGATCCCGGTGACCGTGGAGATGCAGTTCCGCACGAGCGCCATGGACTTCTGGGCCACGCTCGAGCACAAGATCAACTACAAGTTCGACGGCGGCGTGCCCCCGGACATCGCGACCGAGCTCGTGGCCGCCGCCCGCGTGGCCGCGGACCTGGACACCCGCATGGAGCGCCTGCACGACCAGGTGCAGGAGACCGACAGGGACGACGACGCCGCCGCGGCCTGGGAGGACGACGGCGGTCCCGCCTTCGAGGACGAGCCGGCGGCGGGGCCGGACGGCACGGATCCGGGCGAGGCGCGGCCGGGTGACGACGCGCCCGGCGCGTCCACCGTCTGAGCCCCTCCGTCCACACCCGGCGGGCCGCGTGCACAGGGTTCTCCACAGAGTTGTCCACAGGTGTGGATGAGTCACACGCGTGTGATCCACCGAAGCAGCGCGGGGCGTGGCCGCAGACCGGGGAGGACATGCTGACGGAACGGGGCGGGGCGACTCCCGGTAGCCTGAGTCGATGCCCTCCACCGCCGTGCCGCCGCGCGACTCCGGCGCCGCCTCCACCCTGCCCGCCCGCACCGGGCACCGCGGGGTGTCGATCCTGCGCACCGCCGCCCTCGTCCTCGTGGTGGCGGCGTTCGTGTGGCTCGCACTCACCGTGCGCCTGCCCGGTGTGGACGAGCTGCGCGCCCAACTGGACGGCTTCGGCTGGTGGAGCTGGCTGGCGTTCACCGTGCTGTACGCGGCCGTGGCGCTCACCCCCATCCCCGTGACGATCATGGCGGTCACCGCCGGTGTGCTCTTCGGCGCGATCGAGGGGACGGTGCTGTCCGTCGTCGGAGCCCTGCTGGGCTCGCTCGGGGCGTACGGCATCGCGCGCGCGGTCGGGCGCGAGGTGGCCCTGCGCTGGCTCGGCCGCCACGCCGAGACCGTGGAGCGGCGGCTCGAGGACACCGGGTTCCTCGCCCTGCTGACCCTGCGCGTCGCCCCGGGGCTGCCGTACTGGCCCGTGAACTACGGGGCGGGCGCGCTCGCCGTGCCGCTGGGGATCTTCGCCGGCTCCACCGCGGTCGGCGTGATCCCCGGACAGCTCTCCCTCGTGGCGATGGGGGCGTTCGCGGTGCGCCCGGGCGTCGTGAACGGCGTGCTGCTCGGGGTGGGCTGGCTCACCGTGGGCGGTCTGACCCTGTGGGCGGTGCGCCACTGGCGACGGGCGGCCCGGTCCGCGGAGGAGCCGGCGGGCTCGGAGGGGCCGGAAAGCCCGCGGAGTGGTCAGGACACGCCGTCTCCGCGTGCGCGACGCGGCGTGTCGTGACCACTCTGCGCCGGACGTCAGCCGAGGGTTGTGTACCGCACGCCGAACTTGCTGCTGACCTGTAGAAACACGAGCACGTCCGTGCCGCGCGCGTAGGCGGGCATGCCGTACCAGGTGCGGGGTTCGAGCTCCGGGGCCGCCTCCGTGACGATCCGGTGCACCCCCACCGCCATGGCGCGGTCCGGCTCGGGCATCTCCTCGATCTTCACCAGCAGGTCCTGCAGGGCGTCGGCCTTCTTCCTGCCGCCGCGCTGGGCGCGCAGCTCCTGCGCGCGCTCGGCGATCGCGGCCTGCTCCGCGGCGCTGAAACCGGTGGACTCGCTCACGGTGCCTCCTGGGGTGCGGGGACGGGTCCTGCCCTGGTCTCAGCCCCGACGGCCCAGGCGACCGAGCAGGCGGGTCTGCCGGTCGGCGTCGTCGGCCACGGGGACGGGCTCGCCCAGGATGCCGGGCGTGTAGGCGGCGTCGCCGAACAGTTCCAGCGACTCCTCCACGCAGTCGATCTCCGCGTCCGTGAACCGCGCGTCCACGCCCTGCGAGCGGGCCAGGTCCCAACGGTGCACGATCACGTCGAACGCGTGGAAGCGGATCAACGCCTCGCCCACGGGCATCTCCCCGAGCGCGGTCTTCATGGGCCGCATGATGAACTCCTCGTCACCGGCGAGGGCGGACATGGCGGCGGCGTGCTTGGCCCACTGGGTGGCCAGCTGCTGGCGGGACCCGTCGAAGAGGGGCACCTCCCGGCCCTGGCGGGCGGCGAAGTCGCGCTGGCCGGCGATCACGTGGTCCAGCAGGTCCAGCGCGTTCCAGCCCTCACACGGGGTGGCGGCGTCCCAGTCCCGCACCTCCCGGACGACGGCGGTGAACGGCTCGGCGGCCGCGTTCCAGCGGGCCTCGACCTCGGTGGCGGGGATGGACATGGTGCTCTCCTCAGGGTCGCGGGGTTCTCGGGGCCGCGGCGGGCGACGACGGCGCCGGGCTCGGCTTCTTCGGGCCGCGGATGGACTCGGGGCGGGCCGGGTCCAGGACGGACCGGGGGTCGAAGAACTCCTCCAGCACGGGCCGCTCGCCCGAGACGGCCGCGGCGAGGCTGATGCCGTCCACGTTGATGCGCGAGCCGCGGTAGTAGCCGGGCTCGAGCTGGCCCCACGCCTTGGAGGTGCCGTCCACGAGGAAGAAGGAGCGGTAGCCGAGCTCGCGGAAGTAGCGGTACCGCTCGTTGTCCTCCGTGTACGTGCCGGGGCCGGTGACGTCCGCGCCGAACGGGTAGATGAGCATGTCCGTGGGGCCGAGGATCGGCTCGACCTCCTCGTGCCAGTGCCCCATGTCGAACTCGAGCTCCTCCATGGTCAGCTTCGGCACCGTCCGGTGGCCCCACGTGTGGGAGGCAAACTCCCAGCCGCTGTCCTTGAGCGCGTCGGCGACCTCGGTGGCGGCCGCGACGTCGGCGTCGAACGTGGGGCTGTCCCCGAACTCGCGGGCCGAGGTGCGGTAGCCGAACACGCCGTCGTAGCCGGTCATGGCGAGCACGCCGCGGGCGCCGTTGAGGCTGAAGTCCGGGTGCTCGGCGAGGAAGTCGTCCAGGCGCGGGACGACGTCGAACGCCCCGATGTGCGTGGTGCCCTCGGCGTCCGTGTACTCGTTGCGGACGCGGCCGTCCTCGGCCACGATCAGGCGGTCCGCGAAGCCGTCGCCGTCCATGTAGAGGTAGTACGAGCAGTCGTCCAGGGAGAGGATCAGCGGGGTCCGGCCCTCGGGGACCATGAGGGTCTTCGGGCGGACGACGTCGTCCTCGCCCACCTCGTACAGCTCGTGCGGGGAGACCAGCACGTAGCCGCGCTCGTAGACCTGCCGGATGACGGCGTCGAACTCGTCCACCGTGACCATGAAGTCCAGGTAGCCGCCGGCCTTGTCGTCGCCGTCGAAGGCGCGGGCCGGGTCCACCACGAGGGAGTGGAAGAACAGGTGCGGAACCCGGGCCACGTCCGACCAGGCCACCGGTTCGCCGGCGGGCGGCGGACCAGCGGGGGCGGCGGAGGTGGGCGCGGACGAGGTCGGCACGGACGACGACGCCGCGTCCTCCCCGTCCTGCCCGCAAGCGGCCAGCAGTCCCGATCCGAGCAGGGCGGAACCGGCCAGGAGCAACTGTCGGCGGGTCGGCTGCGGCACGGGCGGGGGCATCGGGCACCTTTCTCCGGGGGCACCCATCATCCCAAGGCCGCCCGGCCCGAGACCACCCCTGCCGGGCGGGCGGGCGGAGGTGGGAACCGGCCGGGCATGGGAGGCCGGCCGGCGGCGGGGCTCGATCCGCCGTAGACGGCCCAGAGTGGTCACGCGGACGACCCGAGCTCGGCGCGGACCGTGTTCGACCGCTTCGTGTTCAGCAACCACATCCGCAGCGTCAGCGTCGACTGAGCCCCGGCTGGGAGGCACCTTCGACGCGCGCCGACGCACGCGCCCCTCGTGCCGTGCCGCATGCCACACTGGCGAGCGTGACCCGACGTCCGGATGCACCGCCCCCGGTCGACCCGCGCACGCGTGCGGCCCTGCGCGCCGTGCTCACGGTCCTGGCCGTGATGGCGGTGCTGTTCGCCGCCGTCGTGCTGATGCTGGCCTACGGGCCCGCCCGCTGAACCCGTCCTTCCCGATCCAGGAGCAGCCATGTCCCCCGCGGACCCCACCGCCGACGTCGCGGCCCGACCGGCCGGCCCCGCCGCGGTGGCCGAGGCCTTCGCGGCCGCCTGGAACGCCGCCGACGCCGACGCGCTCGCCGAGCTGTTCGCCGAGGACGCGGACTTCGTGAACGTGGTGGGCGTGTGGTGGACGCGGCGGCGGCAGATCCGGGTGAACCACGCGCTCGGCTTCCGCTGGATGTTCCCGGCCTCCCGGCTCGTGCTCGGGCAGGTGCGCGTGCGCGAGCTCGGGGACGTGGCGGTGGTGCACGCGCCGTGGACCATGACGGGGCAGACCGCGCCCGACGGCGACGAGGCCGGCGAGCGCACCGGCGTCCTGCTGCTCGTGGTGCGCCGCACCGAGGCCGGGGCGTGGGAGGCGGTAGCCGGGCAGAACACGGACTCCGTGCCCGAGGCGCAGACCCACCTGGCCGACGACGACGGGCTGGCCGCGGTGCACTACCACCCGTCGGCGTGGATCGATCCCGACGACGACCCCGACGGCCCGGAGGCCTGCTGAGGGGCGGTGGGCTCACTCCACCGTCAGCAGCCGCACCCAGTCGTCCTCGACGCGCTCCCCGCCGACCACGAACTGCCGCGCCCCGATCGTCGCGAAGCCAAGGCGCTCGTAGAACCGGTTGGCCCGTGTGTTCTGCGCGTTCGTGCCGAGCCACACGTGCCGGAACCCCAGCCGCCTCAGCCGCTCGACGCCGTCGTGCACGAGGGCCTCGGCCAGCCCGGTGCCGCGCCCCTCGGCGAGCACGTACAGCTTCGAGAGGTGGCCGGCCGGCACGTCGCCGAGCCGCTCCGTGACGGGTGCCTCGGGGGTCGCGGCGGTCTCGTACATGGCGTAGCCGAGCAGGGTCTCCGGGGCGTCGGCCGCGGCGCCCACGAGCACGATCCGCTCCGGGTCCGCGATCCACGCGGCCACGGCGGCCTCGCTCAGGTGCAACGCGATGTGCGCCTCCACCGCGGCACGCGGCAGCGAGGACGGGGAGGCGTCCGGGAAGGTGGCCGCGGCGATCGCGGCGATCGCGGGCGCGTCCTCGGGGCGGGCCGGACGGACGACGGCGGCGCGGGGTGCGGAGGTCATCCCCGCTCAGGCCTGCAGCGCGGGGTGCAGGTCCTTCATGCGGAACCGACGCCGGCGCCGCACCACGAGCACGTCCAGGGCGAGCGCCGCCGCCCCGATGCCCATCAGCACGACCACCGGCACCCAGAAGCGCTGGTCCAGACCGCCGGAGATCGCGTTGCGGAACGCCTCGATGGAGTAGCTCATCGGCATGAACGGGTGCAGCGCCTGGAAGAAGCCGGGCAGCACCTCGGCCGGGTAGGTGCCGCCGGTGGAGGCCAGCTGCAGGATCAGCAGGACCAGCAGCAGCGCCGAACCGGGGGTGCCGAGCGCCGTCTGCACCAGGTGCGCGATGAGGGAGAACACCACGGCCACGAGCACCGTCAGGGCCACGGCCCGCACCGGGTGCACGGGGGCCAGGCCCAGCGGCAGCGTCGCGGCGAGCATGAGCAGGCCGCCGCCCACGGCCACGATGCCCACGGGCAGCCACGCGGCCAGCGCGATCGCCACCGGGTTGCGGCGCCCGGCCAGCAGCCGCCCGCTGATGGGCCGCATGATGTTGAACGCGGCGATGCCGAACACCCACAGCGCGATCGAGAAGAACATCGGCGCCATGCCGCGGCCGTAGACCTCCGCGGAGTTGTCCACCTGCATCACGGCCTCCACGGGCCGGGACATCACCAGGGCGGCCTCGTCCCGCTCGTCCTCGGTCAGGGCGGGGACGCGGTCGACGCCGTCGGAGAGCCCGGAGGCGAGCTCGTGGGCGCCGTCGTCGAGGGTGCCGAGGCCGGTGTGCAGCTCCCCGGCGCCGTCCTGGAGCTGGGCCAGGCCGTCGTCGAGCTCGGTGGCGCCGGACTCCAGCTGGCCCGCACCGTCCTGCAGGGTCAGCGCCCCGTCGTGGAGCGCGGCGTTGCCCTCGGCGAGGGTGGTCGCCCCGTCCGTCAGCTCGCCGAGGCCGGACTGCAGCTCTCCGGCGCCGTCCTGGAGCTGGGCCAGGCCGCCGTCGAGCTCGGTCGCGCCGGAGCCCAGCTGCTCGAGGCCGTCCGCGAACCTCCCGGCGCCGTCGGCGAGGGAGTCGGCCCCGTCCTTCGCCTCACCGATGCCGCCCTGCAGCTTCTCGGCGCCCGCGGCCACGGCGTGGGCGCCGTCGTTGAGGTCCGTCAGATCCGCCTTGGCGGAGGCGGCGACGTCGTCCTCGACGAAGCCCTGGACGCGCTCGTTGGCGGCCGCGGAGGTCGCGGCGGCCTCCTCGGCGCGGCCGGCGACGGCGGTCACCCGCTCGTCCGCGCCGGTGAGCGCCTCCTGGAGCGCGGCGTATTGCTCGGACTCGGCGAGTGTCGGGTCCTCTTCGGCGAGCTCGGCCAGGGCGGCCTGCGCGTCGGCGATGCGGGCGCCCGCGCCGTCCTCGGCCGTGCCGGCCACCTCGGCGACCCGCTGGACGTCCTCGTCCACCGCGGCGACGTCGGCGGCCACCGCGTCCTGCCGCTCGATCACCTGGTCCAGGCCGGGGATCACCGTGTCGTAGAGCTGCTGGGTGCCGTCGGCCACCTGCGTGGCGCCGTCGGTGAGCTCGGCCGATCCGGTCTGCAGTTGGGCCAGCCCGTCGGAGAGGTCCGTGGCGCCCTGACGCAGGGCGGGGGCGTTCTCGGCGAGCTGCCCGGCACCGTCGGCGAGGGCCTGGGAGCCCCCGCGCGCCTGGTCGAGCCCGTCGGCCAGGCGCCCGGCCCCGTCCTGCGCGGACGCGGCGCCCTCGGCGAGTCGCTGGGCGCCGTCGTCGGCCTGGGCGGCGCCGTCCGCGAGGTCACCCGCACCCGTGGCGAGCTGGCCCGCGCCCTCGGCCAGCTTGCCCGAGCCGTCGTGGGCCTGGACGATCCCGTCCTCCAGCTGGCTCGCGCCGTCCTCCGCGGAGGCCGTGCCGTCGGCCAGCTGCGCGGCGCCGTCGGCGGCGTCCACCATGCCCGACCGCAGCTCGCCGAGGCTGGAGAAGACGGACTCGAAGTACGCCTCGATCGCGGACCGGTTCACGGCGGCCTCGACCTTGGCCTGGCTCGCGTTCGTGACGGAGCCGATCACGAAGCCGTTGGCGTCGTCTCGGCGCAGGGTGATCTGCGCCTGCTGCGGTGTCCCGCCGCCCTCGGGGCTGACGAGGTCACGGCTGAGCTCGGCGGGGATCTCCAGGACGAGGTAGTACCGGCCCTCCCGCAGTCCCTCCTCGGCCTCCTCGCGCGTGGTCTCGCGCCAGTCGAAGGCGCGGTCGTCCTTGAGGCGTTCGGTCATGTCCGCGCCGGTGCGCAGCGTGGTGTCGCCGCGCTGGACGGGCTCGTCCTCGTTGACGATCGCCACCGGCAGCCGGTCCATGGCCCCGTAGGGGTCCCAGTTCGCGGACAGGTACAGGGCGCCGTAGATGGCGGGGACGAGGAAGATGAACAGCAGGGCGAGCAGGGGCAGGCCACGGCGGAAGCGTCGCAGCTCGTAGCGGAACAGCATCAGTTCTCCCGGACGGGGGGCAGGGTGAGGACGACGGCGTCGCGCGGCACGGGCGCGGAGGCCACGGCGCTCACCGCGAACGGGTGGCCGTGGTCCTTGAGGACGTCCAGGGCCGCGTGGAGCGCGACCAGCTCATCGATGGTCAGGGTGGCGTCCACGTCGTCGAAGGTGACGAGGCGGGCCGGGCGCAGGCAGGCGACGACGGCGGCCAGCAGCGCGCGCTCGGGTGCAGGCAGCTCCCCGACGACGGCCTCCGGCGCCACGCTCAGCCTCACCGCGTCCGCGAGGAGGGCGAAGCGCGCGCGGCCGGCGCGGCGGCGCACGCCGTCGGCGAGGCAGCGCTCGTCCACGACCTCGGCCGCGGTCAGCGCCGGCTCGAGCTCCACCACGTCGGTGGTGTGGGCGACGGCGGTGCGGGCGCGGAGGGCGTGCGGGTGGCGCGCGGCGTCGATCGGGGGCCGGTACGCGCGGGCGGCGGGCCGCTCCGGCCCGTCCAGGGCGACGTCCACGGGGCCGCCGGTGAGCACGAGCTCGCCCCGCACGCCCTGCAGGCGCCCCGTGAGGGCGAGCAGCAGGGCCGAGCGGCCCGAGCCCTGGGTTCCGAGCACGGCCAGGTGGGTCTGCGGGGGCAGCACGAGGTCGAGGGGGCCGAACACCGGCCCGCGACCGCCGCGCAGGGTCAGACCGCGCGCCACGAGGGTGGCGGGCGGGAGGTCGTCGAGGTGCGCCGGGACGGGGGCGGGCCCGGGGCCATGGTGATCGGCGTCGGTGGGAGTGGAAGACATAGGCCCTCTTTGCCGAGTCGAGGCGGATTCAATACCATCGGTATTCAATACCATCGGCATCGAGAGGGCAACATGGCCACCCGACCCCGCCGCGAGGATGTCCGCGCGGCCATCCTCGACCACGCGGCCCGGGTGTTCGGACGGGAGGGCTACGCGCGCTCCTCCCTCGCCCGCATCGCGGCGGAGGCCGGCTACACGAAGGGCGCCGTCTATTCCGGCTTCGCGGGGAAGCCGGACCTCTTCGCCGCCGCCTGCACCGTCCAGTTCGAGCGGGCGACCACCCGAGCCATGGACGGCGTCGCCGACGCCCTGGACGACCCCGACCTGCCGCGCGAGGACCTGGTGGCCCGCGTGGCGGAGGCCCTGGCCGACGTCGTGCTCGAGACCACGGGCTCCTGGCCCCTGCTCCTCCACGAGTTCCAGGCCGTGGGCCTGCGCGAGCCCGCCGTGGGGAGAGCCTACCGGACGCTCACCGTCCGGCGGCGGGACTTCCTGGCCGGCCTGCTGCGTGAGCACCGCGTGCTGGCCGACGTCCCGGACGAGCAGGTCACGCACACCGCGGCCATGCTCCTGATGCTCGTGCACACGCTGTCGGTCGAGCGGCACCTGGCCCCGGAGGACCTGACGGTGGACGACGTGCGGGACACGCTGGCCGCGGCCGTGCGCTCCCTCCTGCCCTGACGCCTGCGCGCCGGCCCCGCCTCAGCCCAGAGTGCCGGCCACACCGCGCACCAGCGCCACCGTGCCCCCGACGCCGGCCAGGCAGATCGCGAGGACGCGCGCCTTCTCGGGGTCCACCCGGCGGGCCACCACCGAACCGAGCAGCACACCCAGCGGGCCGCCCGCCACGACGGCGACCCACACCGGCCACGGCACGTGCAGCCCCGCGGGCACGGCCGCGCCGAACAGCGACTTGGTGACCAGCGAGGTGAGATTGGCCAGCAGGAACACGGGCTGGAGGGTGGCCGCCCACGAGCGCTGGTCCCACCGGCTCGCCACCGCGTAGACCGCGAGCGCCGGCCCGGCGATGCCCGCGGTGGTGTTCATGAACCCGGCGACGGCGCCGGAGGCGAACACGGCCCCGTTCCCCTGGGCGGTGAAGCGCTGCTGCAGGCCCAGGACGGCGGCCACGGCCACCAGCACGGAGGACCCCAGGAGGATCTCGAGGGCGTGGGCGTCCAGGACCCGCACCGCCCACGCCCCCGCGAACGAGCCGGCCACGAGCAGGGGTGCGAGGCGGACGAAGCGCGGCCAGTCCACGTGCCTGTGGAGCACCGCGAACAGCAGCACCGCGGACACCGAGGCGGCCACGTTGGACAGCGTCACCCCCGCCACCGGGCCCAGGAGCAGGGACAGCGTGGGTGCGGCGATCATGCCGACGCCCATTCCGCTCACCCGCTGGAGCGTGCCGCCCACGGTGATCGCGGCCAGCGCGACGACGGCCGGCAGCCACACCAGGGAGGGGTCCATGCGGGCAGTATGCCGGAGCCGGGGGTGCCCGTCGGCCCTGGCGCCCGCCCGTGACGGGTGCGCATGCTGGCCGCATGGCCCAGCACAGCTCCACTCCGTACCCGCTCGTGATCGTGGGCAGCGGCCCCGCCGGCGTCAGCGCCGCCCGCGCCTACGTCGACGCCGGGGGACCCGGCCCCGTCCTCATGCTCACCTCGGACGTGGACCACCCCTACGAGCGCCCGCCGCTGTCCAAGGAGCTGCTGCGCGGCACCGCCGAACCCGACCCGACGGTGCTGGACGAGCTGCCGGACGCCGTCGAGCTGCGCCGGGGCGTGACCGTCACCCACGCGGACCTGGGTGCGCGGACGCTGTGGGCCGCCGAGGAGCCGATCCGCTTCGAGCGGCTCATCCTGGCCCTGGGCGCCCGTCCGGTCCCCCTGCCGGACGTCGAGGCCGACGCCGAGGTGCACCTGCTGCGCTCTCTCGACCACGCCCGCCGCCTGGTGGCCTCCGCCGGGCACGCGCGCTCCGCCGTCGTGGTGGGCTCGGGGTTCATCGGCTGCGAGGCGGCCGCCTCCCTGGCCCTGCGCGGGGTGGCCACCACGCTGGTCACCCCGGACGAGGTGCCGCAGCAGAAGCGGCTCGGCCGCGAGGCGGGCGATCGGATCGCGCAGTGGCTGATCGGCGCCGGCGTCGAGCTGCGCACCGGCGTGCGGGTGGGGCAGGTGCGCGCCCCGCGCACCGTCCACCTCGACGACGGCGCCACGCTCGCCCCGGACCTGATCCTCGCCGCGGTGGGGGTCGAGCCGGGGGGCGGGTGGCTCGAGGACTCCGAGCTGACCATGCACGAGGGGCGGATCGTGGCGGACGAGCACCTGGCGGCGGCGCCGGGCGTGTGGGTGGCCGGGGACGTGGCCCGCGCCCACCACGCCGTGGCCGGCCGGCCGATCCCCGTGGAGCACTGGGGCGACGCCCTCGGCATGGGCGAGGTCGCCGGGCACAACGCGGCCCGCACCGAGGTCGGCGTGCCGGGCGGCGCCGGCCAGGCCTCCGTGCTGGCCCACGCGGCGACGGCGGACCCGGAGTCCCTGCGGCGGTGGGAGGCCGTGCCCGGGTTCTGGAGCACCATCGGCGAGCACACGCTCAAGCACGCCGCGTGGGGCGACGGCCACGAGCAGGCCCGCATGGTGGAGCGCACCGGCGGGTTCACTCTCTGGTACACGGACGCGCAGGACCGCGTGGTGGGCGTGCTGACCTACAACGCGGACGAGGACTACGAGCGCGGGCGGGAGCTGGTGGCGGGCCGGGATGCCGTGGGCGAAGGCCGAGGCCGTCCCGACCCTGCATGACAGACTGAGGGGATGACCACCCCGACCCCCGGCGCCGGCTCCCCGGGCAGCGGGGTGGCCGGGGGCGTGCTGGCCGCAGTGGGGGCGCTGGCCCTGATCGCGACCGTCCTGGCGCTGGTCCTCGCGTTCGGTCCGGCCGGCCGGGACGACGCCGGCGCGGGCGCCGAGCGGCGGCGCTGGAACGGCGGCTTCACCCCCGCCCCGCCCACGGTGAACACGCAGGGGTACGCCGAGCCCGTGCAGGGCCGCGTGACCTCCCGCTTCGGGCCCCGCCCCAACCCGTTCGGCGAGGGCGTGGTGCCCTCGGGGGTGTCCGAGGAGGCCCTGACCCGCCACGACGGCGTGGACCTCGGCGGGGTGCCGGAGGGCACGCCCTTCCACTCGGTGTCCGACGGCCGAGTCCTATTCGTGGAGGCCGGCGGGGACGCGGGCGGCAACCTGCTCGCCGTGGACGCCGGGGACGGCCACGTGTGGCGCTACCTGCACGCCGCCCCGGACTCCACCGTGGTGGACGCGGGCCAGCGCGTCTCCGCCGGGGACCACCTGGCCGGCGTCGGGCAGACCGGCGCCGCCACCGGCGTGCACCTGCACCTGGAGCTGCGCGTGGACGGCGAGCCGGTGGACCCGGAGGCCTACCTGGCCGAGCGGGGCGTGGAGCTCGGCGGCTCCTACCCGGAGCGGCGCCGCGGCCTCAGCCGGTGACCGGGCCGCCGCCGTCGTCCACGGACCCGGCCCAGCGGACCTCCCCGTCCACGACCTCGTCCGTCGGCGCCAGGCCGATCGCCTGGGCGACCCGCTGGGAGGCCGTGTGCTCGGGGTGGACATCCGCCACGAGGCGCCGCACCCCCCGGTCCCGCAGCTCGCCCTTGAGGAGGCCGGCGGCCTCCTTCGCCAGCCCGCGGCCCTGCCACGGCGTGCCGATCAGCCAGGCGATCTGCGTGGGTCCCCCGTCCACGGGGATGGTGGCCTGGACGTAGCCGACCGGCCGGCCCTCCGGCTCCAGCACCACGATCCAGTTGGCCCAGTCCTCCGCGCCGTCCTCGGAGCGACCGCGCGCGAGGATCGCGTACCGCTGCCGCAGCTCCTCCTCGCCCGGCGGCGTCCCGCCGGTGTACGTGTACAGGTCCGGGTCGGCGAGGACCGCGGCCATGGCCTCGGCGTCATCCACCCGCAACGGGCGCAGGGAGAGGGAATGCGGCATGGGCACAGTCGACCAGCCCGGCCCCGCGCAGACAAGAGGCGGGGCGCATCCGCCCGCCGCTAGCCTGGGCGCATGCCGCCCGCCCCCACCGCCCGTCTGCGCTTCCGCGAGATGGCCGACGCCGACCTCGACCACCTGGCCGGCCTCCTCGCCGATCCCGTGGTGATGCGCTTCTACCCCGCCCCGCGCACGCGCGCGGAGGCGGCGGCGTGGATCGCGGGCAACCGGCGCCGGTACGCGCAGGACGGGCACGGGCTGTGGATCATCGAGACCCACGACGACGGCGGGTCCGGCTTCGTGGGCGACTGCGGCCTGACGTGGCAGGAGGTCAACGGGGAGCCTCGCCTGGAGGTCGGCTACCACGTGCGGGCCGACCTGTGGGGGCGCGGCTACGCCACCGAAGCGGCCGCCGCCTGCCGGGACCACGCCCGGGACGTGCTGGGGCACCACGAGCTCGTGGCGATCATCCACCCGGAGAACACGGCCTCGCGCCGGGTGGCCGAGCGGATCGGGATGACCGTGGTGGGCGAGGACCGCACCGGCGCGCCCGAGGCCCGCGCGGCTCTGGGGCTCGAGGCGCGCACCGTGCTGGGGATGAGGCTCCGGCCGGGCGCGTGAGGCGCGGCCCGGCCGGACGTCTCAGCCCCGGTCGCTCACTTGGCGTGGCGGGCGAGCAGCTCGCGGGCGGCGTCCAGGCCGCCGGCCTCGACGTCGTAGGAGCCGGTGGACGCGTGGTGGGCCTCGACCGCGTCCGTGATCCGGTAGTGGTCCGGGTTGCCGGGCGGGTCGGAGGTCTCCAGCACGTGGATCAGGTAGGTCTCGCCGGCGGCCAGGGCCTGGCGGTCGTCGCGCTCGTGATGGGTCATGACGTCCTCTCGGGTCGGCGCCCGGCGGGTCTGTCCCACCGGGGCGTGCGCACCAGGGTGGCGCATCGACGGCGGCGGGGCACAGTCCTGCCCGCCCGCGGGCCGGATCCGGTCAGTAGGCGGGTCAGAGTCCGCTCAGGCCCCGACGTAGGAGCTGACGACGCTCCGCAGTGCCTCGGCGGATTCGTAGATGTCCTCCAAGTTCTCGAGGTCGGCCCGCGTCCTGTTCTTGTCCGCATCGAACAGCACCAGATATTTCACCTTCCCGTCGAAGTGAAGGCGCGCGATCGGCTTCCGATTGTTGTCGTCCAGGATGACGCTGCAGTACGAGGCTGCGTCGCGCATGTAGACGCGGTTCATCGGCACGATTCCGGCGAGAATCGCCTTGATGATGCGGAAACCCTCGATCTCCTCTTCGGTCGTCACCACGCCCGGCTTGAGCTGGCCCTCCTGACCGTTCTCCTCGTCGGACAGGACCGTCTGATCGCCGGTGGCCACGGGCTCAGCGGGAGCCGCCAGTACCGGAGCGACCTGGTCGCCCAGGGCAGTCTTCAGCCGCGCGTTGACGCGATCGTTGATGTACTGGCGCGCAGCCTCCTCGGTGAGCCGGGTGAAGGTCTCCACCGCCTTGGCGTTCATGTACCCGGAGTACACGCGCTTGGCGAGGACCTTCACCAACTCATCGCTCGGCGCAGCCATCTCGGCAGAAATCTCGCGCTTGATGGCCGATACGTACTTCAGCTCCTCGGCTGCGGCGATGACCGAGTCGAGATCGAAGGATCCCTTCGCCAGCTGCTCGAGCTTCGGCACGGTGACCGGGTCGATGTCCAGAAGATCGAGGACGAGGAACGGACGCTCGTCGAGGATGTTGGCCTTGTCGAGGTCCGTGTAGAAGTTCCACACCCGCCCGTTGGTGAGCACGCCGATCCGCGCTTCACTGGTGTGGAAGTAGCGCACCAGCTGGCTCGCGTGCGCCAGGGACAGCTCCGAGCCGACCTTCTTGGCCTCCACGAGGATGTTGACCTTCCCCTCCCGCATGATGGCGTAGTCGATCTTCTCCCCCTTCTTCAGGCCCAGATCTGCGACGAACTCCGGGACGACCTCCTGGGGATCGAACACGTCGTAGCCCAACACCTGCGAGATGAATGGCATGACGAGCGCGTTCTTCGTCGCCTCTTCCGTGTCCAGGGAGCTTGCGTAGTCGCGGGCTCGCCGAGCCACTTGCGCAAGCTTGTCCTCGAATTCAGTCATGCCGTTTCACCCATCCGTGAGTAGGAGCCGGGAATCCGGCAGCCTCGCACGTCAGCGCCCGAAGGCCCGCCGCAGCTGTGTCGAAATATAACCCAGCTCACAAACACGCTACGGGGACCCTCGCAGGCGCTCCGTGGCCGGACCGCGGGATCGCCCGGAACGCGAGGCGGCCACGACGCGTCGCCTCTCACAGGAAGGAGACGGGGCGTCGTGGCCGCGTTCCGCGGGGGGCCGCCCTGTCAGGCGACGCCCGGCCGGCTCAGCGGTTGCCGGGGTGCTGCGGGTCGGCCGGGATGCCGCGGCTCAGGGGCTCCACGGGCGGGCCGCTCGTCTCCGGGGTCACGGGCGAGCCGGTGCGGGAGCCGCCGACCTCCGGGGTGTCCGGCACCTGATCGCCGGAGGGCTGGGCGCCGGAGCGCAGCGCCTCGAGCCGCGTCTCGAGGACCTGCACCACGGGCAGGCGGTCGCCGTGGGCGCGCTCGTAGGCGAGCAGCTGCTCCACCTGCGACTCGTCGAGGCCGGTGATCCGGGTCGGCAGCGTGCCGTTGGGGATGTGGTCGTAGTCCGGCAGGGGGAGCTCGTCGCGGTTCGGGGCGTTCGTCATGGCACTGTCCCTCTTCTCTCGTCGGGGTCCCTCGTCGGGATGCGTGGTCCACCCACGCTAGTGAAGGCCCCCGTCAGACGGCACCCCCTGCCGCCCCGCTCACCCGACCCCGTCCCGCCGCGCCCGCAGCACGATCTCCAGGTCGAACCGCGCGTCGGGGTCCTCGAGGGCCTCCCCGAACAGCTCGCGCAGCCGGCCCACCCGGTACCCCACGGTCTGGGGGTGCACGCCGAGCTCCGCGGCGATCGGCGCCCGCTGGCCCCAGTGCGTGAGCCAGGCGAGCAGGGTCTCCTCCAGCACCGCCCGCTTCGCCTCGCTCACCTCGTCCAGGGGCGCCAGCACGCGTTCGGCCAGCTGCGTCACGACGCGCGGCTCGGCCCCCAGCACCACGCGCGCCAGGTGGTCCGCGGCGAGGATCGGGGACGGGGCGCCGTCGTCGTCCTCCCCCTGCGCGGGCTCCGCCGTCCGGCCCGCCGCCTCCTGGACGGCCAGCGTGCGGGCCACCCGGTAGGAGTGGGGCACGAGCGGCCAGTCCACGGCCGGCCCGACGACGGCGGCCGTCCCCGCCAGCAGGCGCAGCATGCGCTCGCGGCGGCCCTGGGAGGGCGTCGCGTCGATCACGGCGACCACCTCCGAGTCCCGCTCCACCACGAGCCCGGCCCGGCCCAGCCTCTCCCGGACGGCGACGCCGGCGTCCGCGGGCAGCACCACCACCGCCAGCCGGCGCGGCAGCCGCCAGTCCGCGAGCGCGGCCAGCCGTTGCACCTCCTTCTCCTCGGTCCCGCCCCGGACCAGGGCGGTGGCGAGGGCGGCGCGGTGCAGCTCGAGCACGCCCGCCTGGGCGGACTGCGCCTCCGCGTACGCCTGGGCGCTGACGGAGGAGAGCTCGTCGATGTACGCCCAGATGGACTCGCCCAGCTCGATCACCACGGACATCTCCAGGCCCAGGCGCGCGCACTCGGCGGAGAGCTCGCGGAACACGATCCGCGCGGAGGTGCGGTACGCGCCGAGCAGGGCGTCCATGGAGCGCCCCTCGCGGAACTCGCCGGCCCCCAGGCGGGCCATGAGGACGCGGGACTCGCTGTTCAGGGCCGGGCGGGTGGTGCCGGGCAGGCTCATCAGCTGCTCGAGGGCGGTGGTCACGCCGGCGGTGAGGTTCTTGCCGTAGTGGCCGTCGCGCGCCGCCGCGTAGGCGGGGATCTGGTCCGGGACCGTCTCGATGATGCGCTCCATGATCCCGGGGATCGCCGGGGCCAGGCGCTCCGCGAGGTCGTCGGGGAGGGACTGCCAGGGCGGGCGCCAGTCGGGGGCGGGGGTGGTCTGCGTCACACTCAATCTTGTCTCCTCGCGATGAAGTGATGGCCCAGATCGTACGCTGAAGACGAAGAACTGCGGCATGCCGAGCCATAGACTGGAGCCATGGTCGGCCCGTCTCTGTTCTCCCGTCTGGCGTCGACGCTCCTGCACCCGCTCACGCCGCAGGATGTCCTCGGCCTGCTCGACCCCGTGCACTCCTCCCGCCAGCTGCGCGGGGTGGTCACCTCCGTCACCCGCGCGACGCCCGGCGCCGCCACCATCGCGTTCCGCCCCGGACCGGGTTGGCGGGCCCACGACGCCGGCCAGTGGGCACGCGTCGGCGTCGACGTGGACGGGGTGCGGCAGTGGCGCTCCTACTCGCTCTCCGCACCCGCGGGCGCGGACCCGGAGATCACGGTGTCCGACATCGGCCTCGTCTCCGGCACGCTCGTGCGCCACACGAAGCCCGGCGACGTCCTCTTCCTCGACATCCCCGAGGGCGACTTCACCCTGCCGGATGAGCCGCGCCCGCTGCTCATGCTCACCGCCGGCTCGGGCCTGACCCCGGTGATGTCCATGATCCGCACGCTCGTGCCGGCGCGCCGGGATGCCGACGTCGTGCTCATCCACTCCTCCCGCACCCCCGAGGACGCCCTGTTCCGCGAGGAGCTGGCCGAGCTGGCCGACCAGTTCCCGGGCCTGCGCGTGGTGCACCACCACACCGCGGAGGCGGGCCGCCTCGACCTCTCCTCCCCCGCGCAGCTCGAAGGCGTCTGCCCCGACTGGCGCGAGCGCGCCGCCTACGCGTGCGGGCCGGCCGGGTTCCTCGACGACGCCGAGGCCCTGTGGCGGCGCGAGGCGGCCGCGGACCTCACCATCGAGCGGTTCCAGGCCGACTTCGCCCCGGGCGTGGCGGGGGCCGGCGGCCGCGTGGTGTTCGAGCACGCCGACGTCGAAGTGGACGCTCCCGGCGACGTGCCGCTGCTCGTGGTGGCCGAGGAGGCCGGCGTCGCCGCGCCCGCCGGCTGCCGCATGGGCATCTGCCACGCGTGCCTCACGCCGCTGCGCTCGGGCCAGGTCACGGACCTGCGGACCGGGCAGGTGCACGGCGAGCCCGGCGAGCTGGTCCAGACCTGCGTGAGCGCCGCCGCCGGCCCGCTGAGCCTCGACCTCTGAACCTGACGCCCGGCCCGCGACCCGGGCCTCCCCGACCATCCCCCGCCTCCCGTCCCCAGGAGCACCGCATGACCCAGACCCCCAGCCGCACCGGCGCCACCGCCCCGGACGATCTGGCCCTGGCCATCCCCGGCACCACCGTGCGCGGCCGCGCCGCCCGGGTCCTGCCACAGGACCGCCCCGACACCACGAGCTGGGCTCCGCACACCCCCGAGTCCCGCCCCACCACCGCCACCGCGACGCCGGGGCTGCCGGGCGTCGTCGGGAGCCCGGCGGTGCGCCCGCCCGGCGCCGCCCACCTGACGGACGCGCAGGTGGCCGAGCTGGGCCGGGAGCTGGACGCGATCCGCGACGACGTGCTCTCCCGCCGCGGCGCCTCCGATGCGGCCTACATCCGCCGCGTCATCCGCTGGCAGCGCCGGCTCGAGCTCGGCGGCCGCGCCCTCCTGCTCAACGCACGCCACCCCGCCGCGTTCGTGGCGGGAACAGCCATGCTCACGGTCGCGAAGATCGTGGAGAACATGGAGATCGGGCACAACGTGCTCCACGGCCAGTGGGACTGGATGCGCGACCCGGACATCCACTCCACCACGTGGGAGTGGGACTTCGTGACGCCGTCGCGGGCCTGGCAGAACACCCACAACGACCTGCACCACCGCTGGACCAACGTCGTCGGCAAGGACCGCGACGTGGGCTACAACGTCCTGCGCATGGACGAGTCCGAGCCGTGGCGGCCCCGCCACCTGCTCAACCCGGTGATCAACGCGGGCCTCGCCCCGATCTTCGAGTGGGGCATCGCCCTCTACGACCTCGAGCTGGACCGCGTGAAGGCCCGCGAGAAGTCCCGCGAGGAGCTGATGACGGATCTGCGCTCCGTGGGTGTCAAGGCGGCCCGGCAGTTCGCGAAGGACTACGTGGCCACGCCGGCCGTCGCCGAGGTGCTGACCGGCTCGGGCAAGGCCACGCTCGCGGGCACGCTGCTGGCCAACGGCCTGCGCAACATCTGGGCGCACTCGGTCATCTTCTGCGGGCACTTCCCGGAGGGTGCGGAGACGTTCTCCGAGGAGATGGTGGACGGCGAGACCCGCGGCGACTGGTACGTGCGGCAGATGATCGGCTCCGCGAACATCTCCGGCTCGAAGCTGATGCACTTCATGACCGGCAACCTCTCCCACCAGGTGGAGCACCACCTGTTCCCGGACCTGCCGTCCAGCCGGTACGCCGAGGTGGCGCCCCAGGTCCGTGAGATCTGCGCCCGCTACGGCCTGCCGTACACGACCGGCCCGCTGCTGCGGCAGGTGGGCTCCGCGTGGAAGAAGGTGTTCCGGCTGGCGCTGCCGTGAAGCGGCGCGCGACGTGGCCGTCCACGCCGGCACCGCCCCGCGCCCGGGCCGGATCTTCTGCGGATCTGACCCTTCTGGCTGCTCGTTCGACCGCCAGAAGGGTCAGAACCGCAACGGATTCCCCTCGGCCGGGTGCGCGGCCGGCTCAGCCCTGACGCTCGGCGAGGTCCGCGAGCCGGTCGATCGACGCGCGGAGCTGCTCTTCTCCGGTCCGCAGCGCCTTCTGGATGCGCTTCGGGTCGGTCAGGGCGGTCCAGTCGTAGGTGTGGGTGACGCGGCAGCCGCCCTCGTCGTCGCCGTCGACCTCCCACCGCCAGAGCTGGCCGAACGGCTCCCCGCCGACCTCGGAGGGCTTCCAGGCGATGCGGCGGCCCTCCTCGAACTCGACCACGTGGTTCGCGCGGTCCACGCCCTTCTGCAGGGTCATCACGAACACGTCCCCGACGGCGGTCACCCGCTGCCCGGGGGCGGCCTCGGCCAGGTTGTCGTTGCCGTCCCACTCGGGCTGGCGGGAGGGGTCCGCGATCAGCTCGAAGACGACGCCGGCCGGGGCGTCGACGTGGTGGGTCGCGGACACGACGCGGTCCTCAGGGGCGGGCAGGGTGGTCTCGTCGAAGTGCTCCATGGGGAGAGCGTAGACCCCGATGCGCACCCGCCGAGAGGGTCGGCGGGGCTCGCTCCGGGAGCGGCCCCCGATCTCAGATCAGGCCCAGCGCGGTGAGCTTGGCCGCGGTCTCCTCGTTGGTCGGCTCCACCTGGTGGTCACCGTCGGGGAACACGACCACGGGGATGTTCTTCCGGCCGGAGATCCGCTCGGCGGCATCGGCCTGGGCCGGGTCGGCGACGAGGTCCACGTAGTCGTAGGCGACGCCGAGCTCGTCGAGCTGGCGCTTGGTGCGCAGGCAGTCGCGGCACCAGTCGGCGCCGTAGACGGTGAGGACGTTCTGACTCATCCGTCCAGCGTACTGAGGGGTGGGATGCTGGGGGCATGCCCGCCCAGCCCTCCCCCTCCGGCCGCACCGTCCACCTGTCCACGTCGGGCGTGGACGCCCGCATCGCCCCCGACGAGTTCGGCGGGTTCGTCCTGGAGATCGGCGGGGCCGTCCAGTCCCACGTGGACCTGGCCGACCCCTTGCGCATTCGCTACGAGTACCTGCGCCGCATGGCCCACGTGCTCGACGGCGTCGCTCCGGCGGGCGCGCCGGTGCGGGTCCTGCACCTCGGCGCGGGCGCGCTGACCCTGCCGCGCTACCTCCAGGCGACCCGACCCGGCTCGGAGCAGACGGTGGTCGACCTGGACCGGGAGCTCGTGTCCTTCGTGCTCGCCGAGCTGCCCCTGCCGGCGGGCACGGACCTCGTCTCCGTGGTCGCGGACGCGCGCCTGGCCGCCGTCGACCTCGCGCTGGACGGGGAGCGGTTCGACGCCGTCGTGCTGGACATCGGCACCGGCGAGGAGGGCGCCGAGCACCTGCGCGGCGCCGCGTTCTACGGGGAGCTGCTCGAGCTGCTGACGGCGGGCGGGGTGCTGCTGGTGAACATCGGCGACGACGCCGGCCTGCGCTTCCTGGGCGCGGAGCTGGGCGCCCTCGAGGAGGCGGCCGCCGACGCCGGGGTGCCCGGCCCGTGGACGCTCGCGGACCACGGGATGCTGGAGCGCCTGGACTGGGGCAACGTCGTGCTGGCCGCGGGGGCGCCGCTGGGAGAGGCCGGCTGCACGGAGCGCCTCGCCGCGGCGGGTCCGCATCCGGCGGCCGTGCTGGACCCGGCGGAGTCGGCCGCGCTGGCCGCCCGCATCCGTCACACCTGAGGGCGGGCGCGGTGCTCAGGGCCGGGGGTCCTCCGCCCCGGGGCCAGCCTGCGGCCGGGGCCACGGGTGGCCCCGGCGCTCCTCCGCCCCCTCGTTGAAGCGTCGCAGAAGCCTGCAGAACTCAGCGACGTCCTCGGCGGGCCAGGAGGCGACGATCTGCGCCACGTTGTCCGCGCGGGAGCTCAGCTCCGCGGTGAGGCGGGCGCGTCCCTCCTCCGTGGGGCGGTGCAGCCGGGCGGGGCCGCCGTCGGGGTCCTCCACCCGCTCGACGAGGCCGGCCTTCATGGCGGCGGCCACCTGCCGGTGGACGGTGGAGACGTCGAGGTCGAAGGCCTCGGCCAGCTCGGCGACGCTCATGGCCCCGCCCGCCTCCAGGCGGGCGAGCAGCACGGTGGCGCTGCGCTCCAGCGCACTCGACCGACCGTAGGGGGCCACCCCCTGCGTGGCCACCCGCAGCAGGAGCATGTGCTCGTACATGATCCCGCGGACCGGGTCGGGCCACGCCCCCTCAGATGATTGCATCATGCAAACGATGCTACCTTTTGCATCATGCAAATCGCCGAGCAGGAACGCATCGCCTCCCCCACCTTCGTCCTCGCCTGGGTGGTCTCCTTCCTCCAGTTCCTCGCGTTCTACGCCCTCGTCACCACCATGGCCGTGTACGCGGTCCGGCAGTTCGCCGCCTCGGACGCCGGGGCGGGGCTGGCCTCGAGCGCCTTCGTCATCGGCGCCACCCTCAGCCGCGTGGTCACCGGCCACGTGGTGGACCGCTTCGGCAAGCGCCGCGTCCTGGTGGTGGCCCTGGTCGCCGTCGCACTGTCCTGCACGCTCTACCTCGTCGCCTCCTCACTGCCGGCCCTGGTGGCGGTGCGCATGCTCCACGGCGCCAGCTACGCCTTCGCCAGCACCGCCGTCATGGCCCTGGCCCAGGCGGCCATCCCCGACGGGCGACGCGCGGAGGCCACCGGCCACCTCGCGCTGGGCACCACCCTGGCCACCGCGATCGGCCCCGCCCTGGGGCTCTTCCTCGCCGGCTCCATCGGCTACGTGTGGCTGTTCCGGGCGACTCTGGGGATCACGGTGGTCAGCCTCGTGCTGGGCCTGCTGGTGCGCGAGGCGCCCGCCGCGGCGGACGTCGACGGCGAGCGCGCCGCCGGCGAGGTCCCCCTGGAGCACCCCGCCCCCGCGGTGGGCTTCCGCCTGCGCTCCGTGCTGCACCCGGCGGTGCTGCCGATCAGTGGCTTCATGCTGCTGGTGGGCCTGAGCTACGCCGGGATCCTCACCTACCTGAACGCCTACTCGGTGGAGCGCGGGCTCACAGCCGGCGCCGGCCTCTTCTTCCTGGCCTACGCCGCGGCGATGCTCGTCATGCGCCTCACCCTGGGCACCCTGCAGGACCGCCGGGGGGACGACGCCGTCGTCTACCCCGCCCTCCTCTGCTTCACAGCCGCGCTCCTGGTGCTGGCCTTCGCCACGCGCGACTGGCAGGTGGTGCTGGCCGGGGCGCTGAGCGGCCTCGGCTACGGCACGCTCATGCCCGCGGCCCAGGCGATCGCCGTGAACGCGGTGCCCTCCCACCAGCTCGGCGCCGGCATCTCCACCCTCATGCTGTTCGCGGACGTGGGGCTGGGCCTGGGTCCCGTGCTCCTCGGCGGGCTTGTGGCCTCAGCCGGCTACGGCGCCATGTACGCGGCCCTGGCGGGCGTGCTCGTGGTCGCCGCCGGGTACTACTTCGTGATGCACGGACGCCGGCACGGGCGGCGGGAGACCGTGGCCCGCGCCTGAGTCCCGCGCGGTGACGGCGGCCTGCCGCCGCGGGCGGCGCTACCGGCGCCGCGCCGGCCAGGACGCGAGCGCGACGGCGGCGAGGGCGCCCAGGGTGCCCAGCACCGTCGTCGTGGTGACCGTGGATCCGTCGGTGGGGGCCACCAGGTCCACCACGAGGGAGCCCAGGAGGTTGCCCGAGACCAGACCGAGGGTGGCGGCGAAGACGCCCAGGCGCGGGACGACCATGGCGCCCACCCCGATGAACACGCACCCCAGCGGGCCGCCGAGGTAGAGCCGCCAGTCGTGCGGCAGCGCGGGCAGGCCGTGGCCGGAGGCCAGGGCGATCCCGCCCCACACGATCCCGAGGAAGAGGACGCCGGCGGTGAAGTTGACCAGGGTCGCCGGGATGGCGGTGCCGTAGGCCGTGGTCTGACGGGCGTTGAACACCTGCTGTCCGGCGGTGGCCAGACCGGCCAGCAGGGGCAGCAGGGCCAGCAGCGCCCAGCCGGGCCCGCCGCCGACCTCGCCGAGTGAGGGCCACACCACGAGGGCGACCGCGGCCAGGGCGAGCGCCGCCCCCGTGAGGCGCCGCGGCGTCAGGCGCTGCACCCCGGCGGGGCTGAGCCCGAGCCGGTCCACGACCATCCCGCCGACCACCTGCCCGGTGACCACGGCGACCGTGAACACGGCCACGCCGAGGGGACCGATCGTCGCGGACTGGGTGAGCACCAGGAGCCCGCCGATCACGCCCGCCACCGCATACCACGGGCGCACGGACCCCGCGGCCAGGGCCGGGCGGATGCGGGCCAGGCCCCGGCGGCCCCGCGGCGTCAGCACGCTCACGAGCACCATGACGACCAAGCCCGCCGCGAAGGAGCACAGCGCGGCGAGGACGGGGTCGCCCGTCAGGTGGGCGAGGCGGGAGTTGATGCGGCCCTGCAGCGGCATCACGGAGCCGGCGGCCACCGCGAGCGCGAACAGCAGGGCGGTCGCCCGCGGGGAAGGGGCGTCCGGGCGGGCGGCGACGTCGGCCGGGCGGGGGCGGGCGGGTTCGCGCTCGGCGGACGGGGCAGAGGGTTCGGGTGGCATCCCCCCGTTGTACACCTCTAGGCGGCCAGGCGCGCGTCGAGCCCAGCGCGCACCGCGGGCCACTCCTCGCGCACCACGCTGAAGTAGTCGACGTCGGCGATCGTGCCGTCCGCCGCCGGGCGGAAGCGGCGCAGAGTGCCCTCGAACGTCGCGCCCAGGCGGGCGATGGCGGCGTGT
Source organism: Micrococcus sp. 093350064-1 (assembly GCF_053627955.1). NCBI lineage: Bacteria > Bacillati > Actinomycetota > Actinomycetes > Micrococcales > Micrococcaceae > Micrococcus > Micrococcus sp. 093350064-1. Next base: position 37,523 of record NZ_JBSEYU010000006.1, on the reverse strand, counting down.
GAACGGGCGTTGCGGTGGTCGCAGCGCAGGGCCACCCGCTCCAGCGCCCATTCCTCGAACGCGTGCCCGAACAGCAGCAGCTTGCAGCCGGGGTTCACGGAGGTGCCCCACACCCGACGGGCGTAGACCGTGTGTCCCACCTCCACCCGCAGCCCCGGCACCAGGTCATAGAGGCTCGTGCGCCCCACCAGCTCCCCGCCCTGCTCGACGGCGAACGCGAAGGTGCCCTCCCGCTCGCTCAGCTCGGCGAGGTGCGCCGACATGGCCGCGCCGTCCACCGGCAGGGGCGCGCTGTTCCCCGCCCACATGGCCGCGTCGACGAGCTCGCGCAGGGCGGGGCCGTCGTCGGGGGTGAGGGGGCGCAGGGTGAGGTCCCCGCGGGTGAGGACGATCTCGTGCTTCATGCACCCATCCTGTCAGCGGCCTCGGGGTGATCTCCCGGCACGACGAGACCGAGCGCCACGGACGAGGGCGTCGCCCGGGCGACCGGCCGGCTCAGAGCGTGGCGGACCGGCGGGCGGAGGCCCGCATGGCCGCGACCCGCTGCGCCACGGGGGCCTCCAGGGCGCCCGGCTGCAGGGCCGGCGCGAGGTCGGCGGCCACCTCTCGGGCGACCCCCTCGAGGGCGGAGGCGTCCTGGGCGACCCAGGCGCGCAGCGTCAGGTGCTCCCGCATCCACGCCGTGAGCGTCTCCTCGGACTCCGGGGTGAGGGCGAAGCCCGTCCCCGCCGCACCCGGGCTGGTGCGCTCCACGTCCAGGCCGAGCTCGCCCGCCAGCAGGGCGGCGAACGCCTGGCGCAGCTGCGAGGCGCCGGTACGACCGGACTGGAAGGCGGCGCGCACCTCGCGGCACTGCAGGCTCTCGTCGGCCACGTCGACGGCGAGGACGTCACCGGCAGCGGGGGTGAGGCCCAGGGCGGCACGGGCTGACTCCTCGGCCACCACGGCCACGATGCCGGGCACTGCGGGGGCGGCGGTGAGGAAATCGGCGTACCGCATGCCCGGAGTGGCGGCGAGCACAGCGGCGGCCTCGGCGGTCGGGGACGGGGTGTCGACGGCGGTGATGGTCATGGATCCAGGGTGAATCGCGATTCACTGAGACGGGGAGCGATGTCCATATTCTGAGATTTGCAATCACATGGTGAGACCCACGCCGCCCGGCGTGCAGTACGCTGGCCCCATGCAGATGCGCGCGCAGCAGTGGTGGGCCGCCTGAGGGCGGCCCCGGTCATGCGCATCTGACACGACGAGCCGCTCGCCTGCCGGGCGGCTCGATCATGAGCGGCTCCGGCGGGCCCCATCCCAGGAGGACCCCCGATGACCCACCGCAACCCCGAGGACAACGCCCTGAGAGGCGCCCCCGAGCCCCGCACCCTCGCCGAGGCCTGCGACCTCGTCACCACCCCGGACCTGGACGTCTCCGCGGACGGCATGTTCGGCCAGTACGGCGGCGCCCACCTGCCCCCGCAGCTGGCCGGCCCCATGGCCGAGGTCGCCCGCGCGTACGCCGAGGCGCGCCAGGACCCCGAGTTCTACGCCGAATACCGACGCCTGCTGCGCGACGCCGTCGGGCGTCCCTCCCCCCTGACCCCGCTGGACCGCCTCTCCGACGAGCTCGGCGGCGCACGGATCGTGCTCAAGCGCGAGGACCTGAACCACACGGGCGCCCACAAGATCAACCACACGATCGGCGAGGCGCTGCTCGCCAAGCGCATGGGCAAGCGCAGCCTGATCGCGGAGACCGGCGCCGGCCAGCACGGCGTGGCCCTGGCGACGGCGGCCGCGATGGTCGGCCTCGACTGCGAGATCCACATGGGCGCGATCGACGTGGCCAAGCAGCACCCCAACGTGGTGCGCATGCGCCTGCTCGGCACGAAGGTGGTCTCGGTGGAGCGCGAGGGCCGCTCCCTGAAGGAGGCCGTGGACTCGGCGTTCGAGGTGTACGCGGCGGACCCGGAGAAGTACCTGTTCGCGATCGGCTCCGTGGTGGGCCCGCACCCGTTCCCCACGATGATCCGCGACTTCCAGTCCGTGGTCGGCCGCGAGGCCCGCGCCCAGTTCCAGGAGCGGTTCGGGGCGATGCCGAACGCCGTCGTCGCCGCGGTGGGCGGCGGCTCCAACGCGATGGGCGCGTTCACCGCGTTCCTCGACGACGCCGACGTCGCGCTCGTGGGCGTCGAGCCCGGCGGCCGCTCCGCGACCAAGGGCGAGCACGCGATGACCATGACCCAGGGCCGCGACGGCGTCCTCCACGGCATGGCCACCCTCGTCCTCGCCGACGACGACGGCACCCCAGACCCCGTGCACTCGATCGCCTCGGGCCTGGACTACCCGGGCGTCGGTCCGCAGCACGCCCACTTCGCGCGCGTCGGCCGCGTCCGGTACGTGGCCGAGGACGACGCGGCCGTGCTCGACGCGTTCCAGCGGCTCACGAGGCTCGAGGGCGTCATCCCCGCGCTCGAGTCCGCGCACGCCGTGGCGCACGCGATCCGCCTCGCCCCGCAGATGGGACGGGACGAGCGGATCCTGGTCAACCTCTCCGGCCGCGGGGACAAGGACGTCGACTACGTGGCCGAGAAGCTCGGTCTCACGGGCGAGGCGGACGAGGTCGTGCGCTGAGCTGAGGCGGCGGCCCGGCGTCGCCCCCGGTCAGCGCGTAGCCTGGCTGCCGTGATGACCCTGATGTGGGGCGCGGTCGCCGCGTCCTCCCTGCTCGTGGGCGCCGTCCTGGCGACCCTGCGCCGCTGGCACATGGGCACGATCGGACTCGTGCTCGCCTTCGGCGCCGGCGCCCTGATCGCGTCCGTGTCCTTCGAGCTCGCGGAGGCGGGCGTGCAGGCGGCCGGACCTGCCGCCGTCGGCATCGGGTTGACGCTCGGCGCGGCCGCCTACTTCCTCGGCGACCGTGCGGTGGAGCGCTCCGCCGCGAGGTCCGGGGGCTCGTCCTCGGGTGCGGCGCTGACCGTGGGCGCGCTGCTGGACGGCATCCCGGAACAGCTCGTGCTGGGCATCGGGCTGGTCGCGGGCGAGGGCGTGTCCCTCGCGCTGCTCGTGGCGATCTTCATGTCCAACCTGCCCGAGTCCATCGCCGCCACGGCCGACTCCCTCGACGGCGGCAAGACGCGCCGCCACCTGCTGATCCAGTGGTCGCTCGTGGCGGTGGTCTGCGCCCTGGCGACGTGGGGCGGCGGGCTGATCGCCGACGTCGCCTCCCCTGCCCTGACCGGCGGCATCCAGGGCTTCGCGGCCGGCGCCCTGCTGGTCATGCTGATCGACACGATGATCCCCGAGGCCCGAGAGAAGGGCGGGGAGAAGGCCGGGCTGCTCACCGTGGTCGGCTTCGCGCTCGGCGCGTTCCTGTCCCTGGTGGTGTGACCGCCCAGGGACAGGAACGCCCGGCTCCGGTCACGGGGTGGGCATGCCGCCGGTCACCGGGATGGTCGCGCCCACCACATAGGAGGACTCCGGCGAGGCCAGGAACACGTACGCCGGGGCGAGCTCGGTGGGCTGCCCGGCGCGGCCCAGCGGAGTGGACTGGCCGAACTCCGGCAGGGCCTCCGGCTTCTGGCCGCCGGAGGGCTGCAGCGGGGTCCAGATCGGACCGGGCGCCACGGCGTTCACGCGGATGCCCTTCGGGGCCAGCTGCTGGCCCAGGGCCTTCGTGAAGGTGTTGATGGCGGCCTTGGTGGAGGCGTAGTCCACGAGCTGCGGCGGGGCCATGTAGGTCACCACGGACGTGGTGTTGATGATCGTGGAACCCGGCTTCAGGTGCGGCAGGGCGGCCTTGACCAGGCGGAACTGGGCCAGGATGTTGACGTCGAAGGTGGCCTCGAGCTGCTCGTCGTCGATGTCCTCGATCGAGTCCTGCGCCACCTGCTTGCCGGCGTTGTTCACCAGCACGTCCAGCCCGCCGAGCTTCTCGACCGCCTGGGCCACGAGGTCGGCGCAGAACGTCTTGTCGCGGAGGTCGCCGGGGATCCCGGCGGCGGTGCGCCCCTCCGCCTGCAGGACCTCGAGGACGTGCTGGGCGTCCTTCTCCTCCTCGGGCAGGTAGGTGATCACGACGTCGGCGCCCTCGCGCGCGAACGCGATCGCGGTGGCCGCGCCGATGCCGGAGTCGCCGCCGGTGATGAGCGCCTTGCGGCCCTCGAGACGGCCGGTGCCGCGGTAGGACTTCTCACCCAGGTCGGCCTTCGGCGTCATCTCCGCGTCCAGGCCGGTGCCGGGCAACGACTGCTCCGGCGGGCTGATCACGGGGTAGCGCTTCGTGGGGTCCTGCAGGGTGAGCTGGTCGGTGGTGGTGGTGTTCGCGTCGTCGTGCGCCACGGGGTGCTCCTCATGGTCTCGGGGCGGCGCGCGGTCTGCGCGCCGTTCTCCGAGCGTAGGGAGCAGCCCCCCGGCAGAGCCACGGCTGACCGCCGGGTCACCGGACGTGCCCCACCCGCTCCCCTGGACGACGAGCCCTGCGATATGGCCCCTAAACCGGGCGGGTAGGGGCCATATCGCAGGGCTCGTCGCGGGGGGCGGGTGTCGCGGGGCGTCGGGGCCGGGGCCGGGCGTCACAGCCCGCCGTGCACGAACTCCCCTCCCACGGCGGTGGCGACGACGTCGATCGCCGCGATCTGATCGCTCGGCACCGCGCGCGGGTCCTCGCTGAGCACCGTGAAGTCCGCGAGCTGGCCCGCGACGAGCCGTCCCTTGCGGCCGCCCCAGCCGGTCGCCTCCGCGGAGCCGACCGTGTAGGCGTGCAGGGCCTCGGCCACCGTGAGCCGCTCCGCGTCCGGGCCGTACTGCTCGCCGGTCTCGGTGCGGCGCAGCACGAAGTCCTGGATGACCTCCAGCGGGCGGCCGCCGGCCACGGGACGGTCCGAGCTGCCGGGCAGCACCAGGCCCGCGCGCAGCAGCCGCCCGGCCGGGTACGAGAGCGCGGCCCGCTCCGGCCCGATCCGCTCCCGCACCGACCCGCCGAACGCGCTGATGAAGTTCGGCTGGGTGGCCATCACGACCTCCAGCTCGGCCATGCGGGCCACCTGATCGTCGCGGACCACCCCGCCGTGCTCCACGCGGTGCGGCATCACGGGCCGCCCGAACCGGCCCCGCGCCTCGGCGATCACGTCGAGGGCGAAGTCCAGGGCGGCGTCGCCGATCGCGTGCAGGGCCAGCGCCCAGCCGGCGGCCGCCGCACCGAGGCACGCTCGGCGCATCTCCCCCGCGTCCTGCTGTAGGTAGCCGCGGCCGTGGCCGTGGCCGCAGTAGTCCTCGGTCATCGCGGCGGTCTGTCCGAGCATCGACCCGTCCGTGAACACCTTCGCCGGCCCGATCTGCAGCCACTCGTCGCCCACGCCCGTGCGCACGCCGGCGTCGAGGGTGAGGTGCGTGCCGTCGTCGGGATGGCCGTCCACCGGGTGCAGCGCGTCCAGGGTGACCATCGTCTGGAAGCGGGTGCGCAGCAGCCCCGCGTCCCGGGCGCGCTGATACGCGCCGAACTCGAGCGGGCTGTGCCCGATCCACCCGCCGGCCACCCCCGCATCCGTCACCGAGGTGATGCCCTCGGCCGCGTACTCCTGCGAGGCCCGCGCCAGGCACGCGCCGATGTGCTCGTGGGACTCCGGCTGCAGCAGCCGGGTCACCAGGCTCATGGCGGTCTCCTCCAACAGGCCGGTGGGCCGGCCGGCGGCATCCGTGAGGATCCGCCCGCCCTCGGGCTGCTGCAGCACCTGCTCCCCCACACCGGCCAGGACCAGCACCGCCCCGGACACCGTGACGGCGTGGCCCGTGTTGTGGCGGATGAGCACCGGGCGCCCGGAGGCGGCGGCGTCGAGGTCGTCCCGGTCCGGCTGGGGGCCGGTGAGGTGGCCGGGGTCGAAGCCGGTGCACGTCACCCAGGCGCCGGGGTCGAGCTCGGCGGCGCGGGCGCGGACCCGGCGGTGGACCTCCTCCGCGGTGCGCGCGCCCTCGAGGTCCACGTCCAGCCGGGACTGGCCGAACCAGACGCTGTGCGCGTGGGCGTCGTTGAACCCGGCGAGGACGGTGCGCCCCCGCGCGTCGAGACGTTCGCGCGTCGCGAGGCCGTCCATCTCCTCGTCCACCCCGACGACGACGCCCCGCCACACCCCCAGCCGCGAGGCCGACGGGCGGGCGGGGTCGCCGGTGATGAGGCGGGCGTTCTCCACGATCAGGTCGAGCTGCATGGGGCGGGGCCTCCTGGGACGGGGCGGGCGGGCGAGGCGCGGGTGGGCGGCCTCGTCCGCGAGCGTAGCCGGGACGCGGGTCAGGGTGAGGTCTCGGCGGCGCTCACTTTCAGGGCCGAATACGACTCTCCCGGGCCCCAGAGCCCCCGGGAGAGTCGTATTCGGCCCACAAAGTGCGGAGGGCGCGGGTCAGGCGGTCGGCCCGCCGCCCGCGGCGGTCATCGCGCGTTCCAGGTCGGCCAGCAGCTCGGCGGTGGGCTCCACGCCCACGGACAGACGCACGAAACCGTCCGGGACGTCGTCGCCCCAGCGGGCGCGGCGCTCGGCCGCCGTGTGCGTGCCGCCGAAGCTGGTCTGCGGCACCACGTACTGCGCCGCGGCGATGAACCGCTCGGCCGCCGCCGCGTCCGCGAACCGCAGCCCGACGAGGCCGCCCGCCGCCGTCATCTGACGCGCCACGACCTCCGCGTCCGGGTGGTCCGCCAGCCCCGGGTAGACCACGGCGCGCACCGCCGGGTGGCCCGCGGCCAGCTCCGCGACCGCCTGCGCCGAGGCGCACATCCGGGCGAAGCGGACCTCGAGGGTCTCGAGACCGCGGTGGATGAGCCAGGCCTCGTGGGTGCCCAGGATCCCGCCGGCCAGGGTCCGCCAGCCGCGCACCCGCGCCATCACCTGCGGGTCCCGGCTGGCCACGTGCCCGCCGAGGGCGTCCGTGTGCCCGTTGACGGCCTTCGTGTCCGAGGCCACGACCACGTCCGCCCCCAGCTCCAGCGGGCGCTGCCCCAGGGGGGTCAGCAGCGTGTTGTCCACCACCACGAGGGCCCCCGCGCCGTCCCGGCGGCCGTTCGCGTGGGCGCGGGCGGCGACGTCCGCCAGGTCCGCCACGCGCAGCCCCGGGTTGGAGGGGGTCTCCACGAGCACCAGGTCGTAGCCGCTCAGGTCCGCATGGGCGAGCCCCTGGGTGGCGACCAGGTCCACGTGCACGCCTCGGGGCGTGAGGTGCTCGGCGGCGAGGGCGCGGGTGGGCCCGTAGCCGTCCGCGGGCAGGAGGGCGCGGTCCCCCGGGTGCAGCAGGGGCAGCAGGACGGCGGCGATCGCGGCCATGCCGGAGGGGACCACGGCGACGTCGGCGTCCTCCAGCGCGCCCAGGGCGGCCTCGAGCGCGGACCAGGTGGGCGTGGCCCAGCGCGCGTACTGGAAAGGCACGTCCGCGCCGGGGGCGGTGGGGGCGCCGTCCGGGTCCGCGCCGGGCAGGTGGAACGCGCTCGCGTGGACCAGCGGCGGGGAGATGGACTCCCCCGGGGCCATCCCGTGGGCGCGGTGGTGCAGGACGGTGCCGAAGGCGGGCGGCGGCGGGGCGGCGGACATGGCCCCGAGCGTAGTCCCGACCCCGGACGCGGCAGCGCGCCCCCTCCCTAGACTGGCGGACATGACCTCCGGCCCTCCCTCCCCCGCCCTGCCCGCCGGGCCCGCCGCCCACCTGCGCGGCGAGCACCTGACCGTCTCGCTCGGCGGGCACCGCGTGCTCACGGACGCCACGGTGCGGATCAACGCCGGCTCGCGGCTCGGGATCGTGGGTGAGAACGGGCGCGGCAAGACCACGCTGCTCCACGTGCTCACGGGCCGGATCACGCCCGACGTCGGCCGCGTGACGCGGGCGGGCACGCTCGCGTTCGTCCCGCAGGCGCTGCGGGCGCGGGCCGACGGGCGCTCCCGCACGGTGGGCGACCTGGTCCGCGACGCCCTCACGGGCCCGCACGCCGCACTCGAGGCCCTGGACGCCGCCGCGGCCGCCCTGGCCGAGGCCCCCGACGACGCCGGCGCCGGACACCGGTACTCCACCGCGCTGGAGCGGGCCCACCTCTACGACGCCTGGGACGCCGGCCGGCGCGTGGACATGGACCTCGAGGGGCTGCACGCGTGCACGGACCGCGAGCACCCCCTCACATCGCTCTCGGTCGGCCAGCGCCACCGGGTGCGCCTGGCCGTCACCCTCGGCTCCCGGCCGGACCTGCTGCTGCTGGACGAGCCGACCAACCACCTGGACGACGTCGCCCTGGACTTCCTCACCCGCCGGCTGGTGGAGCACCCGGGCGGGGTCGCCGTCGTCAGCCACGACCGCGCCCTGCTGCGCGCCGTGTGCACCGACATCGTGGACCTGGATCCCAGCCAGGACGGGCGGCCGCGGCGGTACTCCGGCGGGTACGCCGGCTGGGCGAAGGGGCGCCGCCGCGCCCGGGCCGCCTGGGAGCAGGAGTACGCCGAGCAGAACGCCGAGCGCGAGCGGCTGGAGCTGGCCGTGGAGGACGCGCGGGAGCAGATGCAGGGCTCGTGGCGGCCCCCGAAGGGCACCGGCAAGCACCAGCGCTCGAGCCGGTCGGCGGGGATCGTGCAGATGTTCAACCGGCGCTTCGACGAGCTGGAGGCGCACCGGATCACCGTGCCCGAGCCGCCCCTGCGCCTGGACTGGCCGTTCGCGGACATGCCCGACGGCGACCCGCGGGACGGCGCGGACGCGGCGGCGGGCACGGCGGGCGGGCCGGGCACGGCGGGCGACGACGTCCTGCTCACCGCGGACGCCGTGCGCGTGGCCGGGCGGCTCGAGCAGCCGATGGGCGCGGCCCTCGTGCCGGGCGGCCGCGTGCTGGTGACGGGCCCGAACGGGGCCGGGAAGTCCACGCTGCTGCGCGTGCTCGCCGGGGACCTGGAGCCCACGAGCGGCTTGGTGACCGTGGGCGCCGACGTGCGCGTGCGCCTCGTGGCGCAGGAGACCCCCGCGTGGGACGAGGAGCGCACCGCCGCCGCCGTGTTCGAGGAGCACGTGCGCCGCGTCGGCGCGGACGAGGCCGGCGTCGACGACCTGGGCCGTCCCCTGCCGGCCCCCACGCTGCCCTCGCTCGGGCTGCTCACCGCCGAGGCCGCGGACACCCCGGTCGGACGCCTGTCCCAGGGGCAGCAGGCCCGTCTGCACCTGGCGATGGTGCTCATCGAGCGCCCCCACGTGCTGCTGCTGGACGAGCCGACGAACCACCTCTCCCCCGCGCTCGTGGACGAGATGACCGAGGCCCTGCAGGTCACGGAGCAGGCCGTCGTCGTGGTGACCCACGACCGGCAGATGCTCGCCGACCTCGCCGACTGGCCGCGCGTCGAGCTGCGGACCGACGCCGCGGCGGTGTGAGGCGGGCGGGGCCCCTGGCCACAGGCCCGGCCCGGCGGTCCGCCCTCAGAGGTGCGCCCGGCACAGCCGCCGCAGCGCCACGCGGGCCGGCAGTCGGTAGGCCAGGGCGACGACGGCGGGCCCGTGGACCGTCAGCCCCGCCCGGGTGCCGCGGGGGGTGGCGGTGAGGTCGTGCGTCATGGAGACCGCCGTCCCGGCCACCCGCACCGTCCACCGCCAGGTGCGGGCGTCATCGTCGACCTCCTCGACCACGAACGGGACGCGCAGCCCCAGGGGCGCGTGGACCACGCCGCGAAGCCCGGCCCGCAGCCGGCGCCGTGGCGCCTCCACGGCGCGGATCTGCGGAGCCCACCGCGGCCACAGGCGCAGGTCGGCGTAGCGGGCCCAGGCCACGTCCACGGCGGCGGGCCCGGTCGTCGTCACGCGGCGGAACTGTCGGGGGCGGCGCGCGCGCCTCGCGCCGGCGGAGGTGCGGGTCCAGGGGGTCCGGATCATGGTGCCGAGCGTAGGGTCCGGACCGCCGGCCGGGACACGCCCGCCGGCCCGAGCGGCTCGGCCAGTGCACCGGGGGCGGCGTCGCGCTCCGGCAGGATGGGCGCATGACCCTCCCCACCCCCTCCGGCCGCTGGACGACGACGGCGCGGCCTGCCTTCGCCGTCGCCGCGGCCCTGTCCCTGGGCGGCAACCTGCTCTCACTGTGGATCGGCTCGTGGAAGTCCTCGGACCTGCCGGCCGACGCGGGCTACGCGGGCGTGCTCGAGGGCGGCTGGGAGCACATGCTCAACCAGCCCACGTACTTCACGTTCCTCTCGAACTTCCTGGTGGGGCTGACGTCCCTGCTGCTGGCGCTGCGCCTGCACCGGCCGGGCACGCTGTTCCGGGTGCTGCGGGTGACGGGGGTGGTGTGCATCGTGATCACGGGCGTGGTGTTCAACGTGCTGCTGCGGGACGCCGACCCGATGACCGCCGTCGAGCGGTTCAACGACACCCTGCAGCACATCGTCACGCCGATCCTCACCCCGGTGCTGTGGGCGGTCTTCGGGCCGCGGCGGCAGATCACGTGGCGGGTGGTGTGGTTGTCCACGCTCATCCCGCTCGCCTGGCTGGCGTTCACGCTGCTGCGCGGGCCGTGGCTGGACTGGTACCCGTACACGATCCTGGACGTCCCGCGGCTGGGCTACGACGGCGTCGCCGTCTACGTGGTGGCGATCCTCGTGTTCTTCGTGGCGGTCGCCGCCCTGCTGCGGGTGGCCGACGGCCTGCTGGCGCGGGCCGGCGTCGGGGTGGGGGCGGGCGCCGAGGCGGAGGCCCGGGTGGAGGCCCGTCCCTCCCCCTGACCCCGCCTCAGTCCGACGCCGCGCGGCCCACCTGCACCGCCCACGCGCGGACGAGCGCCTCGGCGACCTCCGGCTGGTCCAGGTGCACGTTGTGGCCGGCGGCGTCGAGCGCCGCGTAGGTGGCGCGCGGGTAATGCTCCAGGAGCGCGGCCTGGTCCCGGTAGCCGACGAGGTGGTCCTCCCGGCCGGTGAGGATCAGGGCGGGCCCCTCGAACGGCGGCGCGGCCTCCTCCGGCACGGCGTCCAGGACGTAGCGCGCGGACAGGCGCTTCAGCGCCTCCTCGTCCACGGCGCGGACGCCCGGCAGCGCGTGCTCGCGGAACCGCTCCCACGTGTCCCGCGTCAGCCGCGGGGACATCTCGAGGAACGGGGCGGCGTCGTCGGGGTCGAGGGTAGACATGAAGGCGTCGTCGCGCTCGCGCACCACCAGGTCGGTGCGGGTGCGCCGGTCCTCGTCCGGGTCGACGACGGGCGCGAGCAGCCCCAGCCCCAACACCTGCGCGCCGAACTCGGCCGCCACGTGCCGGGCGAGCAGGCCGCCGAGGGAGTTGCCGAGCACCGCGAACGGCCGCTCGCCGACCTCCGCGCGGATCCAGTCCACGAGCCAGGCGGCGAGCTCGGGGAGGCCGCCGTCGTCCTGGAGGGCCGAGGTCCGGCCGAAGCCCGGCAGGTCCACGTAGATCCGCTCGACCTCCCCGGCCTCGGCGAGGGCGTCGTCGAGCGGCAGCAGCAGCCGGTGGTCCACGCTGTTGCCGTGCACCGCGATCAGCGGGACGCCGGAGCCGCGGCGGACGACGTGGGGGTTCTCGGGGGTGTGCTCGGATGTGTGCTCGGTCATGGGTCCGAGCGTAGGGCTGAGCGCGCGGTGCCGCCCTCTCCCCGCCGCCCTCTCCTCGCCACCCTCTCCCCGCTGCCCCCTCCCCACCGCTTTGCGGGCCGAATGCGACGCTCCCGTGCCCGATTCAGGGGCTCATCCGTCGGATTCGGCCCACAAAGTGCTCGGCCGGGCCGCCCGGTGCCGGCCGGTCACCAGAGCAGCTGGTCCCCGCGGATCTGCGTCTGGAGTCCGTCGATGCGCCCGAGCACGGAGACCTGCAGCAGGGCCGGCCAGGCGTGCACCACGAGCCCCAGGGCCACCGCGACCACGCCCCAGACCAAATGCCCGACGGCCGCCAGCGCCACGCCCGCCACCGCGTGCAGACCCGCGGAGGCGGCGTGGCTGACGAGGGAGCCCACGGCGGCGGTGCGGATGCGCCGCAGGTCGGCCCGGCCGGTGATGCGGCGGCTGATGGCCGCGTTCCAGCCGACGGCGCCCAGCTGCCGGGAGAGCCAGTCGGTGCGGACCCGGCGGGCGAGATCGCGCCAGCGCGTGTCCCGCCTCCACGGCCGGTCCACGAGCTGCCGCGAGGGCTCCCCGTAGAACGGGCCGAACCCGAAGGTCCCCACCGTGAGCACGCCGACGAACAGCCCCGGCGCCGTCGGCGCCATCAGCACGAAGGCGGACATCAGGGCGGCGACGGTGAGGGCCAGACCGGCGAGCGAGCGGGGAGTCATCACCGCGGACGCTAGCGCACCGGGCCCGCACCCCGGGCGATCCCCTCGAGCCGCCGCACGTGCGCGGCCCACCGCTCGGCGTCCCAGCCGGGCAGGTTGTCCCCGGGGCCGCGCAGGCCGGCCTGCCCGTCGATCCCCTCGCGCAGGATGTCGGCGTGGCCGGCATGGCGGGCCGCGTCGAGGGCCACGTGGGAGAGGATCTGCGCCAGAGTCACCTCGGCCAGGTGCGCGGGCCACCAGGGGACCCGCCCCCGCGCGTCGAGGACGAGGGCCTCGATGGTCGCGTCCGCGTGCGCGAAGCATCGCCGCGCGTAGTCGAGGACGTCCTCGAGGGTCTCGTCCTCGGCGGCGAACAGGTCCGCGCCGTCCTCCTCGCCCACCCCCGGCGCGTCCCAGGGCAGGGGGATGCCGGCGGGGCGGCCGAAGACCTCGCCGAAGTACTCGAGCTCGCACGTGGCCGCGTGCTTGAGCAGGCCCAGCAGGTTGGTGCCGGTGGGGGTGCGGGGCAGGCGGACCTCCCGCTCGGGCAGGCCGTCCAGCTTCGCGAAGAGGGCGTCGCGCTGCCGGCGCAGCCCCTGATGGAGGATCTCCTTGTGGTCCATGGGGTGAGCCTGCCGGGATTCAGGCCGCGCGGACGGCCCTGGCCCGTGGCCCGACGTCGTCGCGGACGTCCGGCGCCCCGGGCCGCCGTCGTCGGTCCTCAGCCCTCCCGGCGCGGGACCACGGTGATGGCCCGGGTGTCCGGGGCGGTGTCCGCGACGTGGTCCATGGCCTCGTCCACGTCCCCGGTGCGCTCGTAGGCGGCGTGGATCTGTTCCCACAGGTGGGCGTTGCGGACGCCGATGGCGGCCGGGTCCAGGACGGGGTCCTGGCCGGCGCGGCGCTGGCGGTCGTAGTCCTTGAGCAGGCGGATGGCCACGGGGCTCAGGAGCACGAGCGCGAGGATGTTCACCCACGTGTAGAGGCCGACGCCGAAGTCGGCAAGGGACCACACGAACGCGGAGGTCTGCACGGAGCCGATGACCATGGAGGCGGCCAGCAGCAGGCGGGCGGCCGCGATGCAGATGCGCTGCGCCTTCTTGTTCGGGATCAGGTACGCGAGGTTCGTCTCGGCGTAGAACGCGAAGGACAGCAGCGTGGTGAAGGCGAACAGGAACACCGCCACGGCCACGAAGGACGGACCGAAGGACGGCAGGACGACGTCGATGCCGATCTGCACCCAGGCCGGGCCCTCCTCGACGCCGGGCAGATGCTCCACGATCGGGGGGCCCTCACCCGTGCCGAGCACGTTGAAGCTGTTGGTGGACAGGATCACCAGGCCGGTCATGGTGCACACGAACAGGGTGTCCACATAGGCGGAGAACGCCTGGGCCAGGCCCTGCTTCACCGGGTGGGAGACGTGGGCGGCGGCGGAGGCCTGGGCGCCCGAGCCGGTGCCGATCTCGGTGGAGTACACGGCGCGGCGCACGCCCCACGCGATGGCGGCGCCGAGCATGCCGGCGTAGACGGAGTCGGCGGCGAAGGCGCTGGTGAAGATCAGGGAGAACATGGCCGGGACCTCCTGCCACATCACCGCGACGACGACGAGCCCCACCAGGATGTACGCGCCGGCCATGAACGGGACCACGAGGCCCACCGTGCGGCCGAGGCGGTGCATGCCGCCGAACACGATCACGCAGAACAGCACGGCCATCCCGAGACCCACCCACAGCGGGTCCCAGCCCCACGCCTCGGTCGTGGCGGCGGTGACGGCGTTGGCCTGGATCTGCGGGCCGGTGAAGACCGTGGCGAACACGGTGGCCGCGGCGTAGGCGACCGCCAGCCACCGCCAGTTCCGGCCGAGCCCCTCGAGGATGTAGTACGCGGGCCCGCCGCGGTACTCGCCGCGGACCTTGTGCTTGTAGAGCTGTGCGAGCGAGCTCTCCACGAGCGCCACGGGGGCGCCGAGGATCGCCGTCACCCACATCCAGAACAGCGCGCCCGGGCCGCCCAGGTAGATCGCGGCCGCGACGCCCGCGATGTTGCCGACGCCGATGCGCCCACCCAGGGCCATGGCGAACGCCTGGAACGAGCTGATCCCCGCCGACGACGATCCTCCCCTGACCAGCTGGCCCACCATGTCCTTGAGCAGCCGCACCTGGGGAGCCGCCATGCGGATCGTGAAGTACAGGCCCAGGGCGAGGAGCCCGACGACCATGGGCAGGCTCCACATGATCGAGTTGGCGGCGGTGACGAACTGCTCCATGGTCACTTCCCAGGTCGTGGACAGGATCCGTGCACTCCATCACATTCGGGCCACCTCGGGCACCCCTGAGCCCCCGGGGGGTCTGCGCGGGACCGGCAGGGTCGGCCGGCCAGACACGCCGTGCCGTCCCCGCGCCGGCTCACCCCTGCCCCGCTCCCGCCTCCTCCTGCACCGTCACCGCCTCCTCCCGCACCGTCACCGCCAGCTCGATGTGTCCGGCCTCCGGGTCCGCGAGGATCTGGCGGATCTCCGGCGCGGCGCCGGCGTCCTCCACGTCGAACGCGTCCATGAGCCCCAGCAGATCCGGATGGGGCAGCGCGCCGCCGGGGGCGTCGTCGAGGAGGTCGACGTCGCCCGCATCGGCCCGCACGTCCACGTACCGCTCCACCCGGCGCGGCAGCGTCCCGGTCACCACCTCGTGCCCGTCGACCCTGAGGCCCGCGGGAGCCGGACCGCTCAGCGGGACGGCCAGGACGGTCTCCACGACGTCGGCGGCGCCCGGCACGGGACGCAGCGCCGTCCACAGCGGCCCGGCGGGTGCCGACCCCGCCTCCGCGAGCGCCTGGAACAGCGTCGCGAAGGCGTTGTTCGCGCGCTCGGTGGTCGCCTCCTCACCGGCCTCGTCCAGGGCCACCCGCTGCACGACGCCGGCCCACGGCGTCGGCCCGACCGTGCGCTCCGCCACGGGGCCGGGACGGGCGGGGGCGCCGTCGTCGTCAGGATCCGGGGCCGCGTAGACACCGGCGGCCGCGAGCGCGAGCGCGCGGTCCTCGAGGTCGCGGCGGCGTCGCAGCTCGGCCGCGTGCGCCTTCGCGCTCAGTCCGGTGGCGAGGGCGAACTCGCCGACGGTCATCGGGGGGCTCATGGGGCGACCTTTCTCTCAGGTGATCCCAGCGTGGGCGTTCCCCCAAGGGGAGGGTCAAGCGTCGCCCACGGCGCCCCCGCGCGTCGTCCCCGGCACAGCCCTGCGACTGTTACCCCGCACGTCCTGCCCGGCGCGCGGGACCGGCCGCACCCTGTCTCATGGCAGGCATGATCATCACCGGACTCCTCCTCGGCCTCGTCCTGGGCTTCGTGTTCCAGCGCGGACGCTTCTGCGTCACGGGCGCTTTCCGCGACCTGTTCACTATCCGGTCCACCCGATGGCTCACCGCGTTCATGGTGATCGTGGCCGTCCAGTCGGTGGGCGTGTTCGCCCTCGACGCCCTGGGCGTGATCACCCTGGAGGCGGAGACGTTCCCGTGGCTGGGCACGATCATCGGCGGCCTGATCTTCGGCTTCTCGATCGTGCTCGCGGGCGGCTGCGCCACCGGCACGTACTACCGCGCGGGCGAGGGCCTCGTGGGCTCGTGGTTCGCACTGATCTTCTACATCGTGGGCGCCACCGCGTTCCGCAAGGGACCGCTGGCCGGCACCACCGAGGCCGTCCGCTCCGTGGAGACGCAGACGGGCTCGTTCCAGCAGCTCACGGGACTGTCCCCGTGGGTGTTCGTGGCGCTGCTCGTGGCCGGCGTCGGCCTGGCCGTGCGTCATCACCTGCGTCGCGAGGCAGCCATGACCCGCTTCCGCCTGCCCGCCGCCAAGACCGGCCTCGCGCACGTGCTCACCGAGAAGGCGTGGCACCCGTTCGTCACCGCCGCGATCATCGGCGTGCTGGCGATCCTCGCGTGGCCGCTCTCCTGGGCGACCGGCCGCGAGTCCGGCCTGGGCATCACCGGCCCGTCCGCGAACATCGGCGCGTTCCTCGGCACGGGCGAACTCGAGCTCGTGGACTGGGGCGTGCTGATGGTGACGGGCCTGCTGATCGGCTCGTTCATCGCCGCGAAGGCCTCCGGCGAGTTCCGCGTCCGCGTGCCCGACGCGCAGACCACCGTCCGCTCGATCATCGGCGGCCTCGGCATGGGCTGGGGCGCGGCGTGGGCCGGCGGCTGCACCATCGGCAACGCGATGGTGAACACCGCGACCTTCAGCTTCCAGGGCTGGACCGCGCTCGTGTTCATGGTGCTCGGCACCGGCCTGGCGGCCAAGCTCTTCATCCTCAACCACCGTGGGAAGGGCGCGACGCCGTCCCCCACCTCCGCCTCCGGCCTCACCTCGGCCGAGGGCGCGGCGGCGGACGCCGGGGCGGCCCGCCCCGTGAAGCTCACGCCGATCGGCTGAGCCGACCCGCCCACGAACGACCTCTGACCACCGACATCAAGGAGAGAACATCATGGCGAAGCACCTGCTCGAGACCGACGGCCAGGTCTGCCCCTTCCCGCTCGTGGAGGCCAACCAGGCGATGGAGCAGATCCCCACGGGGGATGAGCTCGTGATCGACTTCGACTGCACCCAGGCCACCGACTCCCTGCCCCGTTGGGCCGCGGAGAACGGCCACGAGGTCACCGACTTCGTGAAGCGCGGCGCCGCGGAGTGGACGATCACCGTGAAGAAGGGCTGAGGGGCAGAGGAACCCCGCGGCCGGCCCACCCGCCGCGGGTGTCTCAGACCTCCAGCAGCACCTTGATCTCGCGGCGCTCGTCCATGGCCCGGTCCATAGAGCCCTGCGTGCCGACGGCCTCGCACACCCCGTGCGCACCGTGGCCGCCGGTGAGCTCACGCACCTGGGCGGCACCCTCCTCGCCACGCTCGGCGATCACGACGTCGGGTGCACCGTGCGGTGGTGCAACACGAGGGCGAAGGCGGGGCGGAGCGTGCCGCCGCCGCCATCACACGGGTCCGGTTCAGAGCGAGGTCAGGACCGGTAAGTCTGGATGACCTGCGAATCGTCCTTCAGGGTCAGACCGGCCTCGGCGGCGTCCAGGTACTTCTGCTTGGCGGCCTCCAGCACGGGCACCGCGATCCCGGCCTCGGCGGCGGTGGCGCTCACCAGGGCGGAGTCCTTCACGAAGATCCCGATCGCGCTGGCGACCTGTGCGTCCAGGCCCTCGAGCATCCGGGGCCCCCGGTCGGAGAGCATGAACGACCCGGCGGCGCCGTCCGCCACGGCGTCGAGCACCTCGGCGGGGTCCAGCCCCAGACGCTCGGCCAGGGCCAGGGCCTCGGCTCCGGCGACGATGTGCACCGCGCACAGCAGTTGGTTGACCACCTTGAACGACTGGCCGCGCCCCGGCTCCGCCCCGCAGTCCACCACGGCGCCCATGGCGTCCAGGACGGCGCGTCCCGCGTCGATGGCCGCCGGGTCACCGGAGACGAACATGCGCAGCTCTCCGCGTGCCGCACGCGCGATGCCGCCGGTGACGGGGGCGTCCACCAGTCCGATGCCCCGTTCGGCGGCCGGCGCGACGAGCGAGCGCACCGCCTCCGGGCCCACGGTGCTCATCACGATCAGCGTGCTCCCGGGCCGCATGCGGGCGACGAGCCCGTCCTGGCCCAGGGCTGCGGAGGACAGCTGGTCGGGGGTTGCCACCATCACGATCACGGCGTCCGCCTCGGCCGCCGAGGCAGCGTCGGCCGCGGCCGGCAGCCCCTGCTCCAGCGCCGCCACTCGCTGGCGTTCGGAGAAGTCAACCCCCGTGACGTCGAACCCCGCCGCCGCCACCGAGAGGGCCATCGGCAAGCCGATGGCGCCGATGCCGACGAAGGTGACGTTCTGTGCCTGAGAAGTCATACGGCGGCGCCTTCCGTGGTGCGGTTCACAATCTGGCCCTTCGATGTTAGCTTATGTGAAATTCCGTCCCATGTTCACAGAGTCGAACAAATCGGGCGACCCCGCCCGATCAGAAAGGTGCACCATGCCGTTGCGAGCAGGAGTGATCGCCGACGACTTCACCGGAGCCACGGACATCGCCGGGGCCCTTGTGGACGGTGGGCTCCGCACCGTGCAGTTCTCGGGTGCCGCACACGTCCCCGATCACGTGGACGCGGACGCGGTGGTCATCAGCCTCAAGACCCGCTCGATCCCGCCCGGGGACGCCGCCGCCCAGAGCCTCGAGGCCTGCCGCGCCCTCGAACGCCTCGGTGCGGAGCGGATCGTCTTCAAGTACTGCTCCACCTTCGACTCCACCGCCGAGGGCAACATCGGCCCCGTGACGGACGCTCTGCTGGAGCACCTCGGCGAGGACTTCACCGTCGTGGCCCCGGCCCTCCCGGTCAACGGCCGCACCGTCTACCAGGGACACCTGTTCGTGCACGACCGGCTCCTCCAGGAGTCGGGCATGAAGGACCATCCCGTGACGCCCATGCGGGACTCGGACCTGGTCCGGCTCATGGAACGGCAGAGCAGCGGACGGGCCGCGTCCGTCCCCTCGACGGTGGTGGGCGGTGGGTCCGAGGTGCTGCGCGGCGAGCTAGACCGCCTCCGCTCCGAAGGGGTCCGGTATGCCGTGCTGGACACCCTGGACGACACCCACCTCGACACCATCGGCGCGGCAGTGTCCGGCCTACGCCTGACCACGGGCGGCTCCGGCCTCGGCTCCGGACTGGCCCGTTCGCTCACCGGCCGCGCGATCACCGGCGCCGCCACGACCGCGGCCGACGCCTGGCGGTTCACCCCGGGGCGCACCGTGGTGCTGTCCGGCTCGGCGTCCGAGATGACGAATCGACAGGTCGATCGCTATCGCAAGATCGCCCCGTCCCTGGCCGTCGACGTCGTCCGCACGCTGGAGGACGCCACGGCCCTCCGAGACGAGATCCTCGCCTTCGTCCTCGCCCAGGACGGCGGCCCCGCCCCCCTCGTGTACGCGACGGCCGGACCCGACGAGGTCCGTCGCCTGCAGGAGGTCCACGGAAGGCAGCGCGTGTCCACGGCCATCGAGCGCCTCTTCGGCACCCTGGCGGCCGCGCTGCGCGAACGCGGGGTGAGCCGGTTCGTCGTTGCCGGGGGCGAGACCTCCGGTGCGGTGACGCAGGCGCTCGGCGTCACCGGGCTGCGCGTTGGTCCCCAGATCGCCCCCGGCGTCCCGTGGACGGCGAGCCTGGACGGTGCGGTGGACCTCGCGCTGAAGTCCGGGAACTTCGGGGACGAGGACTTCTTCACCGCCGCTCAGCGCCTCACCGACCCCCGGGCCTGACCCTCCACCGACCATCGCCCGCCCGACACCGAGGATCCACCGATGCCGCAGTTCGCCGCGAATCTCAGCATGATGTTCACCGAGCGTCCCTTCCTGGAGCGCTTCGCCGCCGCCGCGGAGGCGGGCTTCACCGGTGTCGAGTACCTCTTCCCGTACGAGTACCCCGCCGCAGAGGTCGCGGCGGCCCTGCGCTCGGCCGGGCTGACCCAGGCGCTGTTCAACGCCCCAGCCGGTGACTGGGACGCGGGGGAGCGGGGGCTCGCGTCCCTGCCCGGCCGCGACGCGGAGTTCGAACGCGGCATCGCCACCGCCCTGGAGTACGCGCGTGCCCTCGCGTGCCCGCGGGTGCACGTGATGGCCGGCATCGCGGATCCCGACGACGCCGACGCCCGACGCCGCTACGTGGAGCGGATCCGCCGCGCCTGCGACGCCGCGGCGCAGCACGGCGTGGAGGTCCTGCTGGAGCCCATCAATGCGGTGGACATGCCGGGGTACTTCCTGTCCCGCGTCCCGCAGGCCCGGGAGCTGCTGGAGGAGGTTGACCGCCCCAACGTCGGATTGCAGCTGGACCTCTATCATGCCCAGATCACCGAGGGGGACCTCACCCGACTGGTGGACGCGTCTGTGGACCTCACCCGCCACGTGCAGATCGCCGGCGTCCCGGACCGTCATGAGCCGGACACCGGAGAGGTCGCCTACGAGCACCTGTTCGCGCACCTGGACAAGGCCGGCTACACGGGCTGGGTGGGCTGCGAGTACCGCCCCGCCGGGCGCACCGAGGACGGCCTCGGCTGGTTCGCGGCACACCGCGGGTCCCAGCGCCCCGGAGAACGGGCATGATCGCGGACGAGCGGCGGCGGCGTCTGGTCAACCTCGTGGTGGAGCGCGGCTCTGCCTCCGTGACCGCGCTGGCGGATGAGCTGGGCGTGTCCTCCATGACCGTGCGCCGGGATGTGAAGCGGCTCGAGGAGGAGGGCCGCCTCGTCTCCGTGGCTGGCGGCGTCGCCAAGCCGGCGCGCCTGTCCCTGGACGCGACGCATCGGGTGAAGCTTGGGATCCGGCCCCGGGAGAAGGCGGCCATCGCCCGCCGAGCCGCAGAGCTGATCCGCCCGGGGGACCTCCTTTATCTGGACGCCGGGACCACCATGCTCGCCCTGGCCCGACTGCTTGCGGCCCGCCCCGCCGCGGAACGGGTCGACGTGGTCACCAACGACCTGGCCGTGGCGGCGGCCGTCGGCGAGCACCCGGGAGCCCAGATCCACGTGCTCGGCGGCCGCCTGGACGCCGGGAACCTGTCCACGGACGGGCCCACTGCCGCCGCGGAGCTGGCGGGTTTCAACATCGACCTGGCGTTCATCTCGGCGTCCTCGTTCGACCTCCGCGGACTCTCGGTGCCCACCGAAGGCAAGGCGATCGTGAAGCGAAGCATCGCCGAGCACGCGGACCGCTGCGTGCTCGTCGCGGACTCCTCGAAGTACGGGCGCGTGTCCACCTTCAAGGCCCTCCCCCTCCGGGCCTTCGACGCGATCGTCACCGACCCCGCGTTGCCCGACGCCGTCCGCGATCGGGCGACCGCGGTCGGTGTGGACCTCCTATTGACCCCCCTCCCGACCCTTCCCACGTAGGAGAACACCCATGAACATCGTCGTCACCGGCGGCGCCGGCTTCCTCGGCAGCCGCGTGATCCGCTCCCTCCTCCAGGCCCAGGACGCCGGCCGCCTGCCCGTGCCGGTGGACTCCGTCGTCTCGCTCGACCTGGCGCCCTGCCCTGTGGAGGACCCCCGGGTGAGCTCCCGGGTCGGCGACATGGCCGACCCCGCGGTCCTGGCCGAGGCCATCACCGCAGACACGGCAGGGATCTTCCACCTCGCCGCCGTGCTCTCCGGCGGCGCCGAGCAGGACTTCAACCTCGCGCTGCGCGTGAACGTGGACGCCACGGAGCGGCTGCTGGAGGCCGCCCGTGGCACCGGGGCCCGGCCCCGGTTCGTCTTCACCAGCTCCCTGGCCGTGTTCGGCAGCGCCGTGCCGACGGTGGTCCCCGAAGACCTGGCCACCCAGCCCGAGTCCACCTACGGGGCGACGAAGGCCATCGGCGAACTGCTGGTCAACGAGTACTCGCGCAAGGGGTACGTGGACGGCCGGGTCTGCCGGCTGCCCACCATCTCGGTGCGACCCGGGAAGCCGAACTCGGCCGCGTCCTCGTTCGCCAGCGGCATCATCCGCGAGCCCCTCCAGGGTCTGCAGGCTGAGCTGCCGGTGCCGGAGGACACCCGGATGTGGCTGTCCTCCCCCGACACGGCGGTGCAGAACCTCGTGCACGCCTTCATCGTGGAGTCCGAGCGGCTAGGGGGCTGGCGGGTGCTGAACATCCCGGGCGTCTCCGTGACCGTGGCGGAGATGCTCGACGCCCTCGAGGCCGTCGGGGGGCCCGAGGCACGGGCACGGGTCGTCCCACGCCCGGATCAGCGGGTCATGGACATCGTGTGCTCGTGGCCCGGCGAGTTCGACGTCGAGCGAACCCTGTCCCTCGGCTTCCGCCCAGACAGCAGCTTCGAGGCCGCCGTCCGTCAGTTCCACCGCGAGTTCGTCGCCTGAGTCGGCCTCACCCCTCGGATCCACACCACTAGGAGAACCACCATGAACGGGCTCGAAGCCTCCGAGATCGGTGCGCTGGTCGGCCTCACGGCAGCCGTCGCCCTGCTCATCTTCTTCGTCATCCGGACCAAGATCCACGCCGTCCTGGCCTTGGTCATCGCCGCCTCCATCGCGGGTCTGGCGGCCGGGATGGCCCCGGACGCCGTTATCCAGGCCATCAC
This sequence comes from Micrococcus sp. 093350064-1, assembly GCF_053627955.1. Lineage (NCBI taxonomy): Bacteria > Bacillati > Actinomycetota > Actinomycetes > Micrococcales > Micrococcaceae > Micrococcus > Micrococcus sp. 093350064-1. Next base: position 15,190 of record NZ_JBSEYU010000006.1, on the reverse strand, counting down.
CACCAGCTTCGGCTCGACCCTCGGGACCATCGGCCTCGTCATCGGCATGGGCGTGATGATGGGGCGCATCCTCGAGGTCTCGGGGGCCGCGGAAAAGCTGGCCTACTCCCTCATCCGCGTGCTGGGTAAGGGGAAGGAGGAGTGGGCGCTCGCCGGCGCGGGCTTCGTCATCTCCATCCCGATCTTCGTGGACTCCGCCTTCGTGATCCTGCAGCCGCTCGTGCGGTCGCTGGCCCGGACCTCCGGGCGGTCCATCCTCACCCTGGGCATCGCCCTCGCCGGCGGCCTGGTCGTCACCCACCACGCCGTCCCCCCGACGCCGGGCCCGCTCGGCGCCGCCGGCATCTTCGACGTGAACGTCGGCGAGATGATCCTCTGGGGCCTCATCCTCAGCTTCCCCGCCATGATCGCGGTGACCCTGTACGCGAAGGTCATGGGTCCGAAGATCGAGGCCATGATCGAACGGGACACGGGCGAACGCCTCTCCCCCGCGGAGGCCTTCGGGGAGTTCCAGGAGCGTGCCGCCGTCCGGGAACGCGAGCTGCCCGGGCTGTTCATCTCGATCCTGCCGATCCTGCTGCCGATCGTCCTGATCTTCCTGAACACCTTCTCCGCCACCATGGTGGAGGACAACGAAGGTGCCCTGCCTGCCGGGCTGGTCTCCACGCTCGCCTTCATCGGCAACCCCGTCATCGCCCTGCTGCTCGGCGTCCTCGTGGCGATCTACGGCCTCGCCCGCAACCAGTCGCGCCAGGAGACTCTGGACGACATGGAGTTCGGCGTACAGTCGGCGGGCATCATCCTGTTGGTCACCGGCGCCGGCGGAGCCCTCGGCGGCGTTCTGCGCGAGTCCGGGACGGCGGAGTCCATCGGCCAGGCAGTGGCCGGCCTCCCCCTGCCGACCATCCTGATCCCGTTCGTCATCGCGACCATCGTCCGCCTCATCCAGGGGTCCGGTACGGTGGCCATCATCACCTCCGCCTCGATCTCCGCACCCATCCTCGCGGCCATGCCGGATGTGAACATGGTGTTGGCCGCGCAGGCCGCCGCCCTCGGCTCGCTGTTCTTCGGTTACTTCAACGACAGCTTCTTCTGGGTGGTGAACCGGATGCTGGGCATCAAGAACGCCAAGCATCAGATCCTCGCGTGGTCCATCCCCACCACGATCGCCTGGGCGACCACCCTGGTCGCCCTGCTCATCGCCAACGCACTCGTCTGAGAGGAGCCCCGTGACCGACGAGTCCTTGCTGCGCCGTCAGATCGCCGAGTTCGGTGCAAGCCTGTTCTCCCGTGGATTCTCCGTGGGCAGCGCCGGCAACATCAGCGTCCGGATCGAGGGCGGGTATCTCATGACGCCCACCAACTCCTCCCTCGGCCGGCTGGACCCCGAGGCGCTCTCCGTGCTGGATGAACACTGGAGGCACCAGGCTGGTCCCCGGCCGTCCAAGGAGGTGGTGATGCATCGGGCCATGTACGAGGCCCGCCCGGAGGCACAGGCGATCGTGCACCTGCACTCGACCTACGTGACGGCGTACAGCTGCCTGGCCGAGGACGGGGGCATCCCGCCCCTCACCCCGTACTTCGTGATGCGGCTGGGCCGGGACGTGCCGACCGTCCCCTACCACCGACCCGGTTCGGCGGAGATGCTGGACGACATCCTCGGGGCCGGGCGCCGGTCCCCCGGCGTGGTGCTGGCCAACCACGGCTCGATCGTCGCCGGTGCCACGTTGGAGAGCGCGGTCAACGCCGCGGAGGAGCTGGAGGTGTCGGCGCAGCTCGCCTTCCTGCTGGAGGGGCGCCCCACCCGCCCGCTGACCGAGGCGCAGGTCCAGGAGCTCCTCGGGCCGCAGTGACCCGAGGCCGATGGCTGGCGCGCGGGGCGTGGTGCAGCCACGCGGCAGGCGACGTCGGCCCGGTCGGTGCCAGCCAGGCTGCGGCGCCGGTGGCCGCATGGGAAGGGCACGTCATGAGCGGAGGTCCTCCTCGAAGGACGGGGGTGGCCGGCGCGGACGTGGCCGGGCCGCCCACCTTCCAAGCGGAGGCGGACACGCTCAGCGCGCGGGTGCCTCAGACCTCCAGCAGCACCTTGATCTCGCGGCGCTCGTCCATGGCCCGGTACGCCTCGGCGGCCTCGTCGAGCGGCATGCGCGCGGTGAACACGCGGCCGGGCTGGATCTCGCCGGACTGGATCCGCTCGATCAGCTCGGGCAGGAAACGGCGGACGGGGGCGGGGCCGCCCTCCAGGTGGATCTGCCGGCCGAAGAGGTCGGAGCCGTCCAGGGTCTGGTCGTGGGAGACGCCCACGAACCCGACGTGTCCGCCCGGGCGCACGGAGGCGAGCGCCTGGTCCATGGAGCCCTGCGTGCCCACGGCCTCGACCACGCCGTGCGCGCCCAGTCCGCCGGTGAGCTCCCTGACCTCCGCGGCCCCCTCCTCACCGCGCTCGGCGATCACGACGTCCGCGCCGAACTCACGGGCGAGCGCGGCCCGATCCTCGTGGCGGGAGAACACGATGACCTTCTCCGCGCCGAGGGTCTTGGCGGCCAGGACGGCACACAGGCCGACGGCGCCGTCGCCGACCACGGCGATGGTCTTGCCGGGGCCGGCCTGCGCGGCGACGGCGGCGTACCAGCCGGTGCCGAGCACATCCGAGGCGGCGAGGTAGTCGGCCAGGCGGTCCGGGTCCGAGGGCTCACCCCCGGGCACCTTCACGAGGGAGCCGTCCGCGAGCTCGACACGCATGTACTGCGCCTGGCTGCCCGTGTACTCGCCGGCGTTGACGCAGCGGGACTGGTAGCCGGCCTGGCAGATCTCGCACGTGTTGTCCGAGAGCATGAACGAGCCGATCACGAAGTCGCCGACCTCGAGGGTGGCGACGTCCTCGCCCTTCTCCACGATCGTGCCGACGTACTCGTGGCCCATGCGCCGGTGGTCGACGTCGTTGTGGCCGCGGTAGGGCCACAGGTCCGAGCCGCACACGCACGCGGCGGCCAGCTTCAGGACCACGTCCGTGGGCTGGGCGACGCGCGGAGTGTCCACCTCCTCCACGACGACGTCGCCCGGCGCACGCATGACGACCGCCTTCATCGTCGCGGGGATGGCAGGGGTGGCGAGGGTCTGTGCGGTCATGGTCTGTCCTCCGGTCTGGCCCGGCGGTCCGGGCGGTGTGCGGGGAACAGTCTTGCGCCCCTGTGCTGTGAAGACGACAGATCGGCGACGCAGGCGGGGCCGGTGGATGGCGGCGCGTCAGCGACATCACCGCCGGGCAGGCCCGCGGTGATGTCGCTGGCGTGAGGTCGGCCGACACACCTCGCTCGGCTCACAGCGAACGAGCGACGCCGGGCGTTACGCTGTGGTTCCCATCACATCCGACTCCCCTCGGAGGCCCGTCGTGACCCTCACCCTGCCCGCCCGCCTCGAGCGCACCGCCGCCGAACACCCGAACTCCACCGCCCTGATCCTCGGCGAGAACCGCATGACGTACGCGGAGCTGCATGACCAGTCCCAGCGTCTGGCCGGGCTCATGCGGCAGGAGGGCATCGGCCCCGGGGACCGCGTGGCGCTCATGGTGCCGAACATCCCGGCGTTCCCGGTGGTGTTCTTCGCGGCCCTGCAGCTGGGCGCCGTCGTCGTCCCCATGAACCCGCTGTTCAAGCGCCGCGAGATCGAGTACTACCTGGAGGACTCGGGCGCGTCGATGCTGTGGTCCGTGCCGTCCGAGGAAGCCATGGAGGGCGCCCGCGAGCGCGGTGTGCCGCTGCGCACCCTCGGCGAGGACGGCCTCGCCCCGCACCTCGCGGCGAGCCCCGGCCCGGTGACCGAGACCGTCGAGCGGGACCTCGAGGACGACGCCGTCATCCTCTACACCTCCGGCACCACCGGCCGCCCCAAGGGGGCCCAGCTGACCCACCGGAACATGGGCACCAACGCGGACACCGTGGCGGAGACGTTGATCCAGCTCCAGCACGGGGAGACCGTGCTCGGCTGCCTGCCGCTGTTCCACGTCTTCGGCCTCACGTGCGCGCTCATGGCGCCCGTGACGACGGGCGCCAGCCTGGCGTTGATCCCCCGCTTCGATCCCGCCGTGGCCGCGCAGACCGTCCGGGAGTGCGCGGTGGACGTGTTCATCGGCGTGCCCACCATGTACGGGGCCGTGCTGGCCGCGGCCAAGGACCATCCGGAGGACCTGGCCAGCCTGCGCCTGGGCGTCTCCGGCGGATCGGCCCTGCCCGTGGAGCTGCTGCGCCGCTTCGAGGCCACCTTCGACTGCGAGATCCTGGAGGGCTACGGCCTGTCCGAGACCTCCCCGGTCGCGTGCTTCAACCATCCGGGTGAGGCGCATCAGCCGGGCTCGATCGGACGCGCCGTCCGCGGGTGCGAACTGCAGCTGGTGACGCCGGACGGGGCCGTCGTGCCCGAGGGCGACGAGGAGACCCTGGGCGAGGTGTGGATCCGCGGGGAGAACGTGATGAAGGGCTACTGGGGCAAGCCGGAAGCCACTGCCCAGGCCATCACCGAGGACGGCTGGTTCCGCTCCGGCGACCTCGCCCGGCGCGATGCCGCGGGCAACTACTACATCGTGGACCGCACGAAGGACATGATCCTGCGCGGCGGGCTCAACGTGTACCCGCGCGAGATCGAGGAGGTGCTCTACGAGCACCCGGCCGTCGCGGAGGCCGCCGTGGTGGGGGTGCCCCACCCGGAGCTCGGCCAGGAGGTCGCCGCGCACGTGGTGCTCGCCCCCGGTGCGCACGCCACGGAGGAGGAGCTGATCCAGCACGTCAAGTCCCAGGTGGCGCCCTACAAGTACCCGCGCACCGTGACCGTGCGGGACGGGCTGCCCAAGACCGCCACCGGCAAGATCCTCAAGCGGGAACTGACGCCGACGGAGTGAGCTCGGGATGACCGCCCGGGCCCGCGTGTGGGCCGAGGTGCTCGCGGAGGCGGGCGCCGCCGTCGCGCCGGGTGGCGGTCGGCGCCCCGGGGCAGGTGCACGCGCTGCTGCCGGACTGCGGATGCGACGCCTGCGACCCCGGGTCGGACGAGCTGCTCGAGGCCGTGGCCGGGTGCCGCCGCTCAGAACAGTGCCGCCACCCCCCGCGCGGCGAGCGGGAGGAGCCGCACGGCCCGCACCACAGTGAACGCGGTGACCACCGAGACGAGCGCCCACTCCCGCCAGGACCCGGTCCGGCCGAGAAGGGGGAGCCGGAACCGTCCGGAGGACTGCCACCACCACAGGCGTGCGGGGGGCTCCGGGCTGAGCGGCCAGAGCAGGGCCACCCCGTTGTTGGTGAGGGCGTCGCCGAGGATGTGCACGCTCACGCCGACGGCCACGGAGGCGGGGATCCACCACAGCCCGTCGCTGAGGACGGTCGCCGACACCGCGACCAGGATGCCGAGTGCCCACGCGGCCCTCCATCCCCGGTTCGGGAGCAGTCGGAGGGCCTTGGCGGCCACGGCCGCCAGGAACGCGGCGATGACCCCCTGCCCCGGCGTGTAGACGTGCCCCGCGATCGGCACCTGGATGGAGGCGGCCGCCGTCGCGATGGCGGTGAACGCCGCGATCCCCACCAGCGAGTGTGTGCCGCGCCGATGCCCGCCGGCCACGTGGCGGATGCCGCGACTCAGCCACTCGGTCAGGGGCGGCAGGGCGTGGACGACGGTGGCGCGAGGGTGGTCCCAGTCGCTGATCATGGCCGCGCCGGCGGTGGTCACGGCGCCGAGCAGCTGGAGTTCGGCGGGCAGGTGCAGCACGGCGATCGGCGACTGCCAGTGCGTGAGCGCCAGCCAGGCCGCGGCGCCGGTGGCCGCGTGGGACGGGCCCATCATGGGTGAGGTCCTCTCGTTCGCAGGACCGGGCCGCGTCACCGCGCCTGTGCGGGCCGGCGGGCGGCCCGCGGGGAAGGAAGAGGACCAGGGTGGCAGGCGGGGCGGACACGGTAAGGACGCCGCCGCGGCTGGAGCGGGTCGAGGCGGCTGCCCGGCCGGGGGCGACCGCCCGGCCCCTCACCCCGTCATCGCCAGCACCAGCGGGGCCAGCAGGGCGGTGAGCACACCGGAGCAGGCCATGGCGAGGGCGGAGAACGCGCCGGTCTTCGGCCCCTCGGCGAGGGCACGGGCGGTGCCGATGCCGTGGGAGCTCACGCCGATGGCTAGGCCGCGCACGCGGGGGTCGCGCACACGCAGCCGGTCGAGCACCCAGGGGGCGAACACGGCGCCGAGCACGCCGGTGAGCACGGGGAGCACGGCGGCGAGGGAGACGATCCCGCCGCCGGCGTCGGCCACCGCCATGGCGATCGGCGTCGTCGCGGACTTGGGGGCGAACGTGGCGGCCAGCGCGGCGTCCCCGCCCATCGCCCGCACGATCAGCACGGCGCTCACCATGGCGGTCAGCGAGCCGACGGTGACCCCGACGGCGACCGGCAGCAGCAGCTTCCGGATGTCAGGGCCGGCCCGGTACAGGGGGACGGCGAGGGCCACGGTGGCGGGGCCCAGCAGGAAGGTGAGGTAGCTGCCGCCGATCATGTAGGTCTCGTAGTCGATGCCGGTCAGGGCCAGGAACGCGGCCACCAGCACGATCGTCACGAGCACGGGCGTGAGCAGGGCGGTCTGCCGGGCGGCGAGCCACAGGCGGCGGGCGAGCACGGCGACGGCGAGGGTCAGCGCGATGCCGAACAGCGGTGTGTGCAGGAGCCCGTCCCAGGCCTCGGCGAGGGAGTCGGTGAGTTCGGCGGCGTTCACTGTGCGTCCTCCTTGTCCGTGAGGCGGCGAGCGAGCGGGGCGGCGACGCCGGCGGTGACCACCAGCCCCAGCAGCCAGGGCACCACGAAGCCGACCAGCATCAGCGCCCGGTGTTCCCCGATGAGGCCCAGCACCGCGACGACGCCGACGCCCGCCGGGACGAACAGCAGCGGCAGGTGCTGGAGCAGGTGATGGCTCGCCGTCATCACCGGCGCGTCCTCGGCCGGCCGGCGCCACGCGAGCAGGCCGAGCAGCAGGAGCATGCCCAGCACGGCCCCGGGGATCGGCAGGTGCAGCGTGTCGGCCACGAGCGTGCCCGCCAGCTGGCAGATCAGCAGGATCAGCAGGCCCTCGATCATCGGGGTTCACCTGCCTCGGACGGGCCCACGGGCGGCAGGCCGGGGACGACGCCGCTCCCCGCGGCGTCGAGGTGCGCCTGCAGGGCGCGCTGGGCGTCTGCGGCGCGCCCGGCGGCCAGCTGAGCGCAGATCTCGGCGTGCCCATCGAGGAGGCGGCGGGCGGCGTCGACGGATCCGCCGGTGGCGGCGTGGATGAGGCGGGCCAGGCGGGGGGCGAAGGTGCGCACGACCTCGTCGAAGGCGGCGTTGCCGCACGTGGCGATCACGTCCCGGTGGAAGCGCACGTCCAGCGCGGAGAACGCCGCGAGGTCGCCGGCGTCCAGGGCGGCGCGCTGCTGCTCCAGGTTGGCGGTGAGCGTGGCGACGAGGGGCCCGACGGCGTCGGGCCGCGCGGCGACCGTGGCGAGGGCGGTGGACTCGAGGAGGCCGCGCAGGGCCGTGAGGTCGGCCACGCTCTGCGGCGTGAGGGCCTGCACGGCCGCGCCCTTCTTGGGGAGGAGCCGCACCAGGCCCCAGCGCTCGAGCTGGAGGAGGGCCTCCCGGGCCGGCGTCCGGGAGATGCCGGCCTCCGTGGAGAGCTGGACCTCGGTGAGCATCTCCCCCGCGGCGATCTCACCGCGGACGATGCGCCAGGCGACGTCGTGGGCCAGGCGGCCGGCAGCCGTGGCACGACTGCCCCATAAGGGGTCGGAGAGTGGAGTCATGCGGGCCAGAATAATCAGATGCATGCATGGATGTATGCATTGTGTCGGACTCGGAAGGCGCCCGGGTGGGGAGGGGCCCAAGATGCCGGCGCCCACCCTCGCCCCATGACCGTCGCCATCACCTGTCTCAACCCCGCCGGCGCGGACCGCGCGGAGCTCATTGCGCTGCTCACCGGCAACGCGTGGCCCTTCCCTGTGCGCCCCACGTCACCCGGCCGGTGGCGAAGGAGGCCATCGAGGACGGCGGCAGGCACCACACACTGTCGGGTCACCAGCTCCCGATGTAGTCCTCCGGGCCGAGGAGACCCCGGGTGTCCGCCCAGGCTCCCCAGCGGTCGAGGAGGAGGGGGATGGCCTGGTCCTCCCACCAGGGCAGATGGACGAGGCCCTGACTCATGCCTCCGCGGTTGAACCGCTCCACATTGACCTTGTCCTCGTCGTAAGGCTCGGCCCCCTCGAGGGAGCGATCGAGCGCATCGCGCAGGAGCCGGCCGAGTTCATACTCACTGGTGGGCATGGGGGTGTCGTCGAGCCGTTCAGCGAGCTCCTCCCAGAGACCCACGCTTCCCCGCAGCCCGTACTGGCGGGGGCGGCGGCGGAACAAGTCGCCGACGGTCGCGCGCGCCGACGAATCGGCCCCCACCACGTCCACACCACGCTTCGCCTGCTCCGCCATGGCCGTGCGGGCCTTCCGGATGCGCTGGCGGAGCAGCTGTGCTTCGGGGCTGGTGCCGCCGTAGATGAGGTTCAACGGCGGGGTGTGCGTGTCGATCACAGGCTTCTCAATGTCTCCGAGCGGTGTCACTTCCGCGAACCCGGCGGGTGCCTGCCACACGCGGACGGCGAGGTGACGCAGCATCCAGGTGGTCAGCTGCTCGCCGCTCTCCGGGGTGAGGGTGAATCGACCCGCGGAGGCGACGGCGACCGGCTCCAGGTCCAGCCGATCCACCAGGAGTGCGGCCAGGGTGCGGCGCAGAGTGGAGTGCGCGGTGCCGCCGTCCGCGAAATGCTTGCGTTCCAGGCGGGCCCGCAGGCTGCCCTCGGCCTTGCCGATGTAAAGCACATCGCTTCGACTGACAGACGTGAACAATCGCAGCTCGGCTCGCGCCGCGTCAGGATCCTGCGCGACAACCGCGTATAGCCCGGTCGAATCCGGCACGACCTCGCCGCTACGCCCACCGATGACCACACCGCCGTCCTCGACGCGTGCGAACAGCTGGGGACCGTTCTGCAGAGCATGGGAAGCGGCCGCGATGAACCCCACCTTGGTGGTCATGCCAATGTCCTCTCTTCGTCCGGGACATCTACCCCGGCTGCGCCTCGAGCCTACGGCGGGTCCTGGACACGGTAGGCGCCCTTGCGATGGATCGCTGACCCCTCACCGCGCCAGGATCCACCGGTCCTCGGGGTCGAAGACGTGGAGGTCGTCGCAAGCGAAGTCGCGCAGCCACGGGACGTGGTCCACGACGCGCAGGTACAGGCCGCGGTGCACGCCGGACTCGTCGCCGATCAGCTGCTCAGCGGACACGTTCATCTCGACGCCAACCGCGCACAGGCGGGCGAGGAGGTCGGCGGGGTCCTCCGGTGCGAGGTCGAGCGTGAGGGAGTCCCCGGAGAGCAGGCGCGTCATGGGGCCATCCTGCTTGGAGGGGGAACCGGCTGTAAGCCGGGTTCTGTGCGGGTCAGGTGTGAGATTCCCCCGCAAACGGAGAGGAGCTGCTCCAGGCACTCGGCCAGTGCCTCCGCCACTGAGCCACACCTCCAGTGAGGAGCCGGAGCCCGACGAGCCACGGGAGCAGGCCCAACCATCGATGGGAACCGCCGCCGACAGCCCGTGGCCAGGCCACGCGTCAACCAGTGCCGCGTCGAGCATGCGGCACGCCCACCTCTGCCGGCCGACACTCCGGCGGGCGGGGCTTCACGCCTCGTCGGGCGCCCGGTCCTCCGCGTCGGCGATGACATCCTCCAGCGCCTGCAGGTGGGGTTCGGCGTCGTCCCCGGCGCCCAGGTCGGCCAGCGCGAGGCGGAGGGCCTCGAGCAGCTCGCCGGCCTCCGGGTCCGCGGCGGCGGAACTCCAGCTCTCCCGCCAGGGCTCCTGGGTGGAGTCCTGCTGCTGGAGGAAGATGAGCCGCTCGACGTCGTCGGCCGGGATCTTGAGTTCCTCACCCCACGCCTGCATGGTCTCCACGTACGTGGCGTACTTGCGGGGGCAGGTCCAACCGCCGCCGATCCGGACGTCGACGTCCTTCACATGCTCGGCGAACCAGGCGCGCACCACGGAGTCGAGGACGGGGGCGATGTCGGACTCCCGGTGGGCCTTGGTGAGGAAGTAGAGGTACTTGGTGCCGAAGGCCGCGCCGAGGTGCTTGAGGCAGCCGACCCCGCTCTTGCGCTGCTGCCGGATGTGCTCGAAGGCCGCGGGCCCGCCCTGCTCGAGGGTGATGCGGGTGACGTCGGCGAGCTGCTCCTCAAACCCGGGCTGCGCCATGATGCGCTCCACCCGGGAGGGGCCGTAGCCGACCCGTCCGTATCCCCACACCATCGCGGCGATGAAGGCGTCCCGCTGCACGGCGCGGTCCTCGGCGGTCACCTTCGCGGCGTAACCGGTGACGACGGCGCGGGTCAGCGGCTCGCGCTCGAGGCAGGCGGGCAGGTCGGGCACGTGGGCCGTCCAGTGATCGAAGGACCAACGCGTGGGCTCGTCGGCGGGCCTGCCGGCGGCAGCCCACGCATCGAATGAGCGCTGGAGGGCAGGGGGTACGGCGGCAGCGGGGATACTCGTCATGGCCACAGCGTAGGCCCAGCGGCGGAACGGGAGGCATGTGCCTTCAGTTCCGGCCCGGCCTGCCGCTCCCCTCCGCGATGGCGGTCAGACGGTCCACGTGGGCGGCCCAGCGGTCGGCGTCCCACACGGGTAGGTTGTTCCCCGGGGCGCGCAGGCCGGCCTGCCCGTCGATCTGCTCCCGCAGGATGTCCGCGTGGCCGGCGTGCCGGGCCTCGTCCAGGGCGACGTGCGCGATGATCTGCGCGAGCGTGACCTCCGCCTTGTCGTCGGGCCACCACGCCACCCGCCCGTGGGCGTCGGCGCCGAGGGCCGTGATGGTCGCGTCCGCGTGTGCGAAGCAGCGGCGGGCGAACTCGAGGACGTCCTCGAGGGACTCCCCCTCGGCGGCGAACATGTCCACGTTGTCCTCCTCCGACTGCCCCGCCGCCGCCCAGGGCAGCTGCACCTCCGCGGGGCGGTCGAACGTCTCGCCGAAGTACTCCAGCTCGACGACGGCGGCGTGCTTGACCAGTCCCAGCAGGTTGGTGCCGGTGGGAGTGCGCGGCAGGCGGGCGTCGCGCTCGCTGAGGCCCTCGAGCTTCTGCAGGAGGGCCGCACGCTGGCGGCGCAGCCCGTCGTGGAGGATCTGCTTGTGGTCCATGAGGTGATCCTGCCCCAGAGCAATCAGGCCGCGAACCCCCGCACGAGCTCCGCCACCCGCTCCGGCGCGTCCAGGTGCACGTCGTGCCCCGCGCCGGGCACCTGCACGTGCCGCACATCCGGGCGCCGACGCCGCATCTCGTCCAGCTCTCCGGCGGGCACGTACCCGTTCTCCCCGGTGATCAGCAGGGTTGGCGCGGCGATCTGCCCCCATTCCTCCCACCGGGGCCGCTCGTGGACGGGCCGCAGGGCGGCCTCCAGCACGTCGACGTCGAAGCGTGGCACCCAGCCGACGTCGACGTCCCGGGTGGAGCGCGGGGAGGGCGCGGTTGCGGGCGGCCCCGCCCCTGACTGGCCGTTGCGCACCGCGCGCCTGACGCTGCGCCCACACCGGGAGGACGACCTCGGCTGGCCCTGCCGGATCGGTGTCTCTGGTGGTGGGGAACGTGGGTATGCCCGTGGGGACGTGATCCTGTGGCTGACGGACCGCGAGTCATCCCGCGGGCCTCACCTCGTGTGTTCGCCTGACCATGGCCGGGGCACTACATACGGCACTGAGGCTGGTCAACCCTGTAGACCGCCCCCGTCAACCCCGCCGGCCCGCACGCGCGGCGAACTCGTCCAGACAGGCGAGCACCTCGGTGGCCAGCCACACCCGGTTCCGACGCTGGCTGGAGACCGGCTGCAGCACACCGGCCTCGACAAGCTGGTCCACGGCCCGCTGGGCGGCCGGGCGCGAGACACCCAGCACCTGGGCCAGGTGGTCCACGGTCACGGCGGGTTGCGCGATGATCACCGCGAGCGCCCGCCAGACCGCCGCGTCCCGCCGGGCGGTGAGCCGCTCGCGCCAGCCGGTCAGGGCCTCGTCCAGGTCCGCGACGAGCTCTCGGCCGTTGCCGACGGCGGCCAGGGCGGCCTGCGCGAAGCGGCGCACGATGGGCGCGGGGTCGCCGTCGCGGTAGGCGGTGAGGGCGTCGAAGTATCCGGCCGTGTCCGTGAGGAGTCCCGCGGAGAGGGGCACCCCCATACGGGTGATCGCGCCGGCCCGATGCAACACGGCGTGCACGAGGACGCGCCCGGTGCGGCCGTTGCCGTCCGCGAACGGGTGGATGGTCTCGAACTGGGCGTGCGCGATGGCGGCCTGCACGAGGGCGGGCACGTCCGTGCGTCGCAGGTAGGCGAAGAGATCGTCCATCCCGGCACGCAGGCGCTCCGGGTGGGGCGGGACGAACTGCGCCGTGTGCGGCGTGGGCACCCCGCCCCCGATCCACCCCTGCGCATCGCGGTAGGCGCCCGGCCGGGCATGCTCCTGACCGTCCATGAGGGCACGATGGGCGGCCAGCAGGGCGGGCTCGTCGAGGTCGGCGGCCAGCTGGGAAGCAGCGCCCATGGCCCTCACGTTCGCCGCCACGAGCGTTGCGTTCGGGCGGGTGCGTTCGCCGAGAGTCGCCAGGGCGAGGGCTCGTGCGCCCGCGGTGATGTGCTCGATCTGCGAGGAGGACGCGGACTCAGTGCGCAGGAGCACCGCATCGATCGGGGCGATCTCTCCAGTGAGCCCCGGGAGGGCGTGGCTGATCTCGGCGTCGAAGCGCACGACGGCGGCCGTCGCCTCCTCGACCTCGGTCGCCAGATCGGAGGGCAGGTCGAACCCGAGTCGGGCGATACGGGCTGGGAGCGCGGCTCGATACGGGCCCGACGCGCGCAGGCGAGCGCGGCGGGTGAGGGCGCCAGCGTCGTCCGGGTCCGCGGTCCAGGGGCGCTGTTCCCAGCCGACGGCCCACGGGGTCGGGCGCGGATCGTTGCTCATGCCACAACCTTACGCAACGTTATGTCTAGAGCGTTGCGTACTTCTGGGCGTCGTGAGGTGGAAAGCCGTCTGCCCCGGGCCCGATGCTCCGAGGCGAGCATCGCGTAAGTGACGCCGTCCACCCAGCCGCGGGTGCGGTGCAGTGACTCCTCCTTGAAGGTGCCCTCGTGGCGCAGGCCGACCTTCTCCATCACGCGCAGGATGGGCGCGTTGTCCGCGAAGGCGTGAGCCTCCACGGGTCGGACGCCGAGGCCCGCGAAGGCGAGGTCCAGCAGGGCACAGGCCAGCTCGGTGGCGTGGCCCCGGCCGGCGTGGGCCGGGGCTATGGTCCAGCCGATCTCGGCCTGCGCGTCCCGGGCTTCCTCGCGCGGCGCGCCGCGAGGTCGAGGAGGGGCGTGGCCATGGGGTCACGACAACGGGCGGCGGTGACGTCCCCTCCCCTACTCTCGGCCCCATGGACGTCACCTTCACTCCGCTCGACCCGGCAGGCGCCGACCGGGACGCGCTCGTCGCCCTGCTCACCGAGAACGCGTGGCCGTTCCACACGCGCCCGCGCGTCACCCGGCCGGAGGCGGAGAAGGCCGTCGATGGCGGCGCCTGGGAGGATGAGGACCACCGCACCTTCTGGATCGAGCATCCCGAGCACGGCCGCGTCGGCGTGGTGCGCCTGGAGGACCTCACGGACCCCACCCCCTTGTTCGACCTGCGCGTGGCGGAGCGGTTCCGCGGGCGCGGGCTCGGCGCGCAGATCCTCACCGCGATCACCCGGCACGTCTTCGAGACGATGCCTGCGGTGGACCGCTTCGAGGGCCAGACCCGCGAGGACAACGTCCCCATGCTGCGCGCCTTCCGCCGGGCCGGCTGGGTCAAGGAGGCGCACTACCGGCGCGGCTGGCCCGTGGACGGCGGCGAGCCGCTCGCGTCCGTGGCCTACGCAATGTTGCGCCAGGACTGGGCGTCCGGCACGACGACGCCGGTCCCCGCCGACGTCGACGCCCCGCCTCCGGCGGGGCGCAAGGAGGGCGCGGCTGCGGGCGGCCGCGCCCCTGACTGGCCGTTGCCCACCGCGCGGCTGACGCTGCGGCCGCACCGGGAGGACGACCTCGGCTGGTTGCAGGAGATGTACATGCAGCCCGAGGTGGTGCGCCACCTGCTGGACGAGCCCTGGGACGAGGCGACCGCGCGGGCGAAGCTGGCCAAGCGGATCACGTGGGACGACCTCGGCGGCCCGTCCGGGGCGGTGTCCCTGGTGGTGGAGCACGCGGGCGTCCCCGTGGGTGACGTGATCCTGTGGCTGACGGACCGCGAGCGCGGTGTCGCGGAGATCGGCTGGGCACTGGATCCGCGGCATGCCGGTCAAGGCTTCGCCCGGGAGGCCGCGGCTGCGCTGCTGGACCTGGGGTTCGAGACGTCTGGCCTGCACCGGGTGGTGGCACAGATGGATGCCCGCAACACGGCGTCCGCCCGACTGGCCGAGACGCTCGGGATGCGTCGAGAGGCACACCACCGGCAGGACCTGTGGAGCAAGGGCGAGTGGACGGACACCCTCGTCTACGCGATGCTCGCGAGCGACCGGGGAGGTGGGGGGCCATCTATGACGGCGAAGACAACGTCAGCTCCGGAAGAACCGCCTAGGTGTTGTGGGTCATGAGGTTCTTGCCACGGGGTACGGGCTGAGATGAGACGAGCGGGCCTCTCCCGCAGGATGGAAGTTCCTACACCACCGACCTGCCCGAAAAGACCCGCTCATGACTCACGCTAACGCACCCCTGACCCCCACTGGCCGACTCAGGATGGTCCACCGCCACCTGCACGACGGGATCCCGCAGGCACACGTGGCAGCCGAGTTCCGGGTGAGCCGGCCCACGGTGGCCACCTGGGTCGCCCGCTACCGCGCCCAGGGAGAAGCCGGCCTTCAGAGTTGAGTCCCGCATAGTGGTGTAGCGCCCGGTGGTCGGGCACGTCGTTCCAGACGTGGACGCGGCCACCGTGTGATCCTTCGAGTCAACCTCTCACAGAATCCTCGAATGGAGTCATCACGATGACCGCTCCTCATATTGTCGACCCTGCCGGCCTGCTGGGCGAAGCCCTGTCCGAGGCCTCCCCGGACATGATGCGCCACCTGCTGCAGACGATGATCAACACCCTGCTCTGC